>JAICSC010000292.1 GCA_025937085.1 Nocardioides sp. | reverse complement strand
TGGGCCCGCAGCCGTCGCGCGTGAGCTTCGGGCGGGTCAGCCGCTGGGGCACGCCCTAGTCCCCGAGCTCCTCGAGTGCCGCGCGTGCCTCGTCCAGCGACTTCTCGGCGTAGGCGATCATCTGCTCGAGCCCCTCCGCCCCGAACCGGTTGGTCACCCCGTCGACCGCATCTGCGATCGCGGGGTCGAGCTCCGAGGGGTGCTCCGGCTGGTCGGGGATGTCGGTGGCTGCGTCGATCGAGTCCGAGCTACTCATGCAGCCATCCAAACACAACCGTCGTCATCGACCCGGCGACGCGTTCACCCCTTGACGTACGAGAGCTTCTCGCAGACCTTCCCGTCGCGGAACCGGAGCACGTCGGCCCCGCGGACGTGGCCGCCCTCGCCGTCGTCGCCGATCCAGTCGAACCGCCAGCGCAGCACGCCACGGTCACCACCGGCGTAGGACTCCTCCTCGGTGAAAGCCGCGCCGCGGGTCTGCCCGAACAGCTCCACCCATACCTCCCGGACGGCGACCGCACCCTGATGGCGTACGCCGTCCGGTGCGGGGCCGGTGGCCTCGAAGATGCAGTCGTCGGTCATCAACGCCATGATCGCGTCGACGTCACCGTGACCGAAGGCCGACGAGAAGCGCGCCAGGGCGGCATGGGTCGCACCCCACTCAGCGTCCCGCCCGAAGGCGGCGAGCAGGTCGCCCTGGGCGCCCCCGTGCGAGACCCCGCGCGGCCCGATCGCGCCGCCTGCCCGGTAGAGCTCCTCCCGCGGAGCGAACCAGGAGGCGACCTCGCTGACCAGGTGCGGGTCCAGGCGAGTGTCTCCACCGGTCGCGGCCGCCAGGTCCCAGGAGTGGACGAGGTGGTCGGCCGCGAGCTGGTGGACGTACTCGGCCAGCTGCTCCTCGCCGTACGACAGGTGGACGATTCCTCCATCGGGCAGCCGGTCCGCGACCGCCTTCGCGGCCTCCGTCGCCGCGTCGAGCGCCGCCCGCGTGGGGTCGTCCCCCACGAGGTCGCCGTCGAAGCGGTCGCCCACCTCGGCGACGGTGCTGCCGTTCACCAGAGGCGTGGTCCAGCGGTCCTCTCCGACGACGTGGTTGGTGAGGTCGCGCACCGTCCAGTCCCGGCACGGCGTGGGCTCGTCCCACTGGTCGGAGCCCACCGCGTTCACGCGATCGGCCCAGGCCTCGATGGTGCGGTGGTACAGGGTGTTCAGATCCATCAGCGTCTCCCGCCTCTCGGCGACCCCCGCCCGGCCCGAGACGCACAGCCAGGGCCAGCACCCATGCTGGCACCTGCGCGTCCGCGTGGGAACGGCGTCTTCGCTTCCCTGTCGCCTCGCGGGCTCGGCAGCAGCGCTCAGACCTGATCGGTCACGGGTGCCGTCGGCGCGGCCTCGGAGCGTACGGCGGCGCTGGCCGACGTCGCCCGCAGCTCGACGTGGGGCATCATCCAGAGCACCACGAACCCGAGCGCCATCAGCAAGCCGGCCAGGAGGAAGACCCCGTCCATCGAGTCCGCGAACCCGGCCTTGAACGGATGGGCCAGCGTGGCGTCGAGCTTCTGGATGAACGACGAGTCGTCCTGCACCTGCGCGACCGCTCCGTGGTGGTTCGGATGCAGGATGGACTGCGCGACGCCGCGCTCGACCGGGTCACTGCTGGTGGCAGCGTGGGCGACCGCAGCCCGGAACGCGGGGTCGTGCGACTGGTCCTGGACGGCCTGATGGATGTTGCCGCCGACGGTGGAGAACAGGAGCGTGATGAAGACCGCGACGCCGATGGTGCCACCGATCTGCCGGAAGAACGTCGCCGACGCGGTGGCGACGCCGATGTCTCGCGGCGGCACGGACGACTGGAGGATCAGCAGCAGAGGCTGCATGCAGTTGCCCAGCCCGTAGCCGAGCAGCAGCATCGCGCCCATCACCAGCACGAGGTTGGTGTCGGCGGAGATCAGGCTCAGCAGCAGCATCGCCACTGCAGCCAGTCCGGAGCCGAAGATCGGGAAGCCGCGGATGTGGCCGGTGCGGGAGATCACCTGGCCGGAGATGATCGAGGCACTCATCATCCCGACCACCATCGGCAGCATCAGGAACCCGGACTCCATCGGCGTCGCGCCGTGCACGATCTGCATGTACAGCGGCAGGATCATGATCCCGCCGAACATCGCCATGCCGACGACGAGGCTGGCGCCGATGCCGACCGAGATCGGGCGGGCGCGGAACATCCGCATCGGGATCAGCGCCGAGTCGTGCATCCGTGCCTCGACGGCCACAAACGCCGCCAGGCCGGCCGCGGCGATCACGAGACAAGCCATCGAGCGCCCGGAGCTCCAGCCCCATTCACGCCCCTGCTCGAGCACGGTCAGCAACGGCACCAGCGTGATCACCAGGGTCGCGGCTCCCCACCAGTCGATGCGGGCCTCGCGGCGGTGGTGGTGGACGTGCAGGGTGCGGTACACCACGAAGAGGGCGGCGATGCCGATCGGCACGTTCACCAGGAAGACCCAGCGCCAGCCGGTCAGCCCGAGGATCGTCGCGTGGTCGGCGAAGAAGCCGCCGATGACCGGGCCGAGGACGCTCGACGTACCGAACGTCGCCATGAAGTAGCCGGTGTAGCGGGCGCGCTCCCGCGGAGACACGATGTCGCCGATGATCGCGAGCACCAGCGTGAACAGGCCGCCGGCGCCGATGCCCTGGACGGCGCGGAACGCGGCGAGCATGTACATGGAGGTGGCGAACGAGCACAACGCCGAACCGGCGATGAAGACCGTGATCGCGAACATGAAGAGCTTCTTGCGGCCGTAGAGGTCGCCGAGCTTGCCGTAGATCGGCGTGGCGATCGTGGACGTGATCAGGTATGCCGTGGTGACCCACGCCTGCAGGGACAGGCCGTCGAGGTCGTCGGAGATCGTGCGGATCGCGGTCGAGACGATGGTCTGGTCGAGGGCGCCGAGGAACATCCCCATCATCAGGCCGGTGATGATGGTGAGGATCTGCCGGTGGGTGTACTCGCCCGACTCGGAGGGGGCCGCTGACGGGTGCGCTGGTGTGGACATCGCTCCAGATCCTATCGGTTGCCTGAGACAACCGATAGGTGTTTGTGGGCGACCAGTGACCGAGACACTCGGCGAGCCGGACAATGGCCGACGTGGAGGAGGTCGAGGTCGTCGTCGCCCATCAGGAGCGCGCGACCCTACGCATCGGCGCCGTGTTCCTGAAGATCGACTCCGACCAGAGGCGCACCGACGTCGAGGTCGAGGCGATGACGATGGCGCCGATCCCGACTCCGGAGGTCCTGTGGCGCAAGCCGCCCGTGCTCGCGCTCGCCGCCCTCCCAGGGGCGGCACTCGGCCGACTCGGCGAGCCGTCGACCGCGTCGCCAGGGGCGTGGGCCGCGGCGGGCGCCGCCGTACGGATGCTGCACGATGCGCCACTGCCGCCATGGGCCGGGCGCAGCGTCGACGAGATCGCATCGAGCCTCGACGCCGAATGCGAGTGGCTCCTGGCGAACGACGCCCTTCCCACCGACCTGGTGACGCACAACCGCCGCGTCGCGGAGACTGTGCTCCGGCCCTGGACACCGGTGTTCATGCACGGCGACCTGCAGGTCGCCCACGTGTTCCTCGACGGTGACGCGATCACAGGCGTGGTCGACTGGTCCGAGGCGGGGCCGGGCGATGCCCTGTACGACCTCGCCAGCTTGACGCTCGGCCACCCGGAGCACCTCAGCGACGTCATCGCCGGCTACGGCACGGACGTCGACCTCGACGTGATCCGCGCCTGGTGGTCGTTGCGGAGCCTGACCGCGATCCGCTGGCTGGTCGAGCACGGCTTCGACCCCTCCTCGCCGGGCTGCGAGATCGACGTACTGAGAGCCCAGCTGTGAGCGAGCGCGAGCCCGGCTCAGCGCGAGACCAGGTGCCCCTGCCGCACCGGCCGGGCATAGCGCGTGGGCAGGGAGGCGGTCGCGCGCAGGTGGATGTTCTGCAGCAGCCCGATTGCGAGCAGCCCTGAGAACATCGAGGACCCGCCGTACGACACGAACGGCAGGGGTACTCCGGTCACCGGCATGATGCCCAGGCACATCCCGATGTTCTGGAACGCCTGGAAGCCGAGCCAGCAGGCGATGCCGGCGGCCGCGACGCGCCCGAACACGTCGGTCGAGAGCGCGGAGATCGCCAGCGCCCGCCAGATCACGACGCCCAGCAACGCGATCAGGACACCCGCGCCGACCAGACCGAGCTCCTCCCCCGCCACGGTGAAGATGAAGTCGGTGTGCTGCTCGGGCACGAAGCCGGCCCGGGTCTGCGAGCCGTGGAACAGGCCCTGGCCGAACAGCCCGCCGTTGCCGACGGCGATCCGCGCCTGCTCGGTGTTGTATCCCGCCCCGCGCGGGTCGAGGTCGGGGTTGGTGAAGGCCAGGAAGCGGTCGATCTGGTAGGGCTTCAGCAGGTGCCCGGCGAACGCCGTGACGGCCGCGACCGCGCCGCCGGCGGCCAGGAACGCCAGCCAGCGTCGCGGTGCACCGGCCACCGCGAGCACGCCGAACACCGTGGCCGACAGCACGAGCAGGGT
>JAICSC010000099.1 GCA_025937085.1 Nocardioides sp. | reverse complement strand
GTGGTGCCCCCGCTGGGACTCGAACCCAGACTTGGCCGCTTTTAAGGCGGCTTCCTCTACCGGTTGGGATACAGGGGCGGTGTCGGGACGTCATACGAGTGGCGACCCATAGGTCTCGGATCGTATGACGTCCCCGAGGCTGCTCAAGGGCTGGTGATCCCGGCGAGGTCGCGGGCGGCAGCGAAGATCTCGTCGAGCATCGCCGGCGTGAGCCGGCCGGTGAACGTGTTGTGCTGGGACGGGTGGTAGCAGCCGAGGAGCGTGACCTGTCGTTCAGCGGACTGGCCCTCTCGGGCCACGGCGACCGACACTCCGTGGCCGAAACGGGGCCTGGGGCGGGGTACGCCGTAGCCCGCACCGGCCAGGGCCCGGAGGGCACCGTCCCAGCCGTAGGCGCCCAGCGCGACCACGACCCGGAGCGTCGGTGAGAGCAGCTCCAGCTCCCGGTTGACCCACGGCATGCAGGTGTCGCGCTCGGCGACCGTGGGCTTGTTGGCAGGCGGGGCACAACGCACGGTCGCGACCACCCGGGTCCGCACCAGTCGCTGGCCGTCACCGGCGTGCTCGCTGCGCGCCAGGGTGGCGAGACCGACGCGGTGCAGGCTGGCGAACAGCCAGTCGCCCGAGGAGTCGCCGGTGAACACCCGGCCGGTCCGGTTGCCTCCGTTCGCCGCCGGCGCCAACCCGACGATCACCAGCCTGGCCTCCTCGCCGGGACCACCGGCCCCGGTCGTCGGAGCTCCCCAGCCCGCGATCGGGCGGCCCCAGTACGGCTGGTCGGCGAAGGAGGCCCGCTTGGTGAGCGCGACGTCCTCCCGCCAGCGCACCAGCCGCGGGCAGGCCGAGCAGACGCTGACCCGGGCGTCGAGCTCGGCCAGGTCGTCGGTGCCGGCGAGGCGGCGTACGGCGGCGGCGGTGTGGGCGACCGGGGTGTCCGGCGCGGCCGGGTCGTCCGGCCAGCCGGTGCCGGGCGGCACCGGACTGGGGTACGGCGTGCGGGTCAGCGGGTGCGGCAGCAGGACTGGTTCGGTCATCGTCACACCAACGACGCGGCGATGCCGTAGAGGATGTCGGCCTCCGACACCCGGTAGTCGGCCACCCCGGACCGGACGAGGATCCTGGTCCAGATCAGCGCACCGGCGCCGATCACATCCGCACGGCCGGGATGCATCGAGGGGATCGCCCGACGCTCGGCCACCGTCATCGCGACCAGCCGGTCGACGTACGCCGCCGTCTCGGCCACGCCCAACACGACCCCGTCGACGGCGTCGCGGTCGTAGACCGGCAGGTCGAGCATGCCGGCGGCAAGGGTCTTGATCGTCCCGGAGGTGCCGATCACCGAACGGGCGTCAGCCAGTGGCACGGGGCAGCCGGCGACGTGGCGGTCGATGTCGGCCAGACACGCCGCGATCTGCGCCGACGTGGGCGGGTCGTCGGGCAGGTGCCGCTCGTGCAACCGCACCGCCCCGATGTCCATCGAGACGGCCGCCTCGGGACGTTCGCCGCCCAGGACCAGCTCGGTCGACCCGCCTCCGATGTCCACCACGAGGACCGGCTCGGCGACGGAGGTCGTCAGGTGGCCCACCGCACCCTCGAAGACGAGCGCGGCCTCGTCCTCGCCGGTGAGCACCTCCGGGGTCACGCCGAGCCGTTGGCGGACGCCGTCGGTGAAGACGTGGGCGTTGCGCGCGTCACGCGTCGCGGAGGTGGCGCAGAACCGCACTCGAGTCACGCCGTACTGCTCGACCAGCGCGGCGTACTCGTCGATGGCGGCGAACGTGCGGGCGAGCGCCTCGTCACCGAGGAGCCCGGTGGTGTCCACGGCCTGCCCGAGCCGCACCATCCGCGACTCGCGCACGAGCACGTCCGGCAGCTCGCCGATCAGGATCTTGATCGAGTTCGTGCCGCAGTCGATCGCGGCGATGCGCTCAGCCATCGGTGGCCACGTGTACGCACGGTCCCGCGGCCCACCAGTCCGCGAGCCGCTCGACGACCTCGTCGCCGAGCGGGTTCACCCCCGGGCCGGCCGCGAGGGCGTGGGCCGCGAGCACGTGCAGGCACTTGACCCGGTCCGGCATGCCGCCGGCCGAGACGCCGGCGATCTCCGGCACGTTGCCGAGGACCGCGCGGTCGGCGAGGTAGGCGTCATGGGCAGCGCGGTACGCCGCGGCCAGCCCGGCGTCGTCGCGGAGCCGGTCCTCCATCTCCCGCATCAGCCCGGCCCCCTCGAGGCTCCCGATCAGCGAGGTCGCGCGCGGGCAGGTCAGGTAGTACGTCGTCGGAAAGGGCGTGCCGTCCGCCAGCCGGGGCTCGGTCACGACGACGTCGGGCAGCGAGCACGGACACCTGTGCCCGACCGCGTGTGTGCCCCGCGGCGTACGACCGAGCTGCGCCTCGACGGCGGCCAGGTCGCCGGACGAGACCGCTTCGGTCACCTGTCCGTGCCGCCGAGGTACGACAGCGGCCTCTTGTTCGGCTTCTGCGACGGTGGGTCGCCGGCCAGCTGGACCGAGCGCCACTCGTTGGTCCACCACGCCGTCGGCGTCCGCGAGGTCGACGTGCGCGGGTCCGACAGCGTCGACTGGGCCGCCAGCGGCTTGCCGTCCTCGCCGATCACGACGTACGACGTCTGACCGGGCATCAGGTAGCCGAACCGCGCCCTGGCCTGCTCGCGCACATAGGCAGGTTCGTGCCAGCGCGCCTTCTCGTCCTCGAGCCGGTTGATGTCGCTCTGGCTCGAGGCGATCTGGCTGCGCAGCTGCTCGATCTGGCCGTGCTGCTGGAAGTAGGCCTTGAGTGACGACGCATAGGAGATCGTCAGCACCGAGACCACCAGCACGAGCACCATCGCACGCCCGGTGAAGCGCGAGCCGCGCGACTCGACCGCGGGCACCACTGGGGCGGACGCCGCGGCCCGGGCGCGCGGGCCCTGCTGACGGGCCTGCTGACGGTCCCGCGGCGGGCCGCCCGGACGGGCGCCCGGACGGCCGGTGGGGGCGCGACGCGGCTGGGCCATCGGCTGCCTCAGGCCTCGAACCGCGGGAAGGCCCGGGCTCCGGCGTACCGTGCGGCGTCGCCGAGCTCCTCCTCGATCCGGAGCAGCTGGTTGTACTTCGCGACCCGCTCGGACCGGGCCGGGGCGCCGGTCTTGATCTGGCCACAGTTCGTGGCGACGGCCAGGTCGGCGATCGTGGTGTCCTCGGTCTCGCCGGAGCGGTGGCTGATCATGCAGCGGAAACGGTTGCGATGGGCGAGCTCCACCGAGTCCAGGGTCTCGGTGAGCGACCCGATCTGGTTCACCTTCACCAGCAGGGCGTTGGCCTGTCCGCCGTCGATGCCGCGCTGGAGGCGCTCGACGTTGGTCACGAAGAGGTCGTCGCCGACGACCTGGACCCGCTCGCCGAGCTCGTCGGTGAGGGTCTTCCACCCGTCCCAGTCGTCCTCGTCGAGCGGGTCCTCGAGGCTCACGATCGGGTACGACGACACCAGGTCGGCGTAGTAGGAGGTCATCTCCTCGGCCGACTTCTTTCCACCCTCGAAGGCGTAGGACCCCTGGTCGAAGAACTCGCTGGCCGCGGCGTCCATGGCCAGCGCGACGTCCGTGCCCAGGCTCAGTCCGGCCGCGGCCACGGCCTCTCCGATCAGATCGAGGGCCGCGCGGTTGCTGTCGAGGTTCGGCGCGAAGCCCCCCTCGTCGCCGAGGCCGGTGGCAAGCCCCTTCTTCTTCAGCACCGCCTTGAGCGCGTGGTAGACCTCCGCGCCGTGCTGCAGGGCCTCGCGGAAGGTCGCCGCACCGATCGGGGCGATCATGAACTCCTGGATGTCGACGTTGGAGTCCGCGTGCGACCCGCCGTTGAGGATGTTCATCATCGGCACCGGCAGCAGGTGGGCGTTCGGGCCCCCGACGTATCGGTAGAGAGGCAGGGCGGCAGAGTCCGCCGCGGCCTTCGCGACCGCGAGCGAGGCGCCGAGGATCGCGTTCGCCCCGAGGTCGGCCTTGTTCGGGGTGCCGTCCAGGTCGATCATCGTCTGGTCGACCAGGCGCTGGTCGTCCGCGTCGAGGCCCTCCAGGGCGGGCCCGATCCTCTGGACGACCCCGGCGACGGCGTTCTGCACGCCCTTGCCGCCGTACGCCTGCTCACCGTCGCGCAGCTCGACGGCCTCGAAAGCACCGGTGGACGCACCGCTCGGCACGGCCGCCCGGGCATAGGTGCCGTCGTCGAGGAGCACCTCGACCTCCACCGTCGGGTTGCCCCGGGAGTCGAGGATCTCGCGAGCCCCGACCGCCTCGATGATCGCCATACGGCCACACTATCCGCGGAGCGCGGCGCCGCCGCGCAGCACCCGCGGGGCGATCACCGCCACCAGGATCAAGCGCGGACGACCGGGCCTCGGCAGGGTCGGATGCATGAGCGAGACCGATCCGACCTGCTGGTTCTGCAACGACGACATGCGGACGGACCCACCTCCGGGCGGGTTCCTGATCGACGACGGCACCTGGCGGGCCGGCCACGCGCCGGCGTCGTACGCCCCGCTCGGGACGGTGGTCCTCGAGGCCCGCCGGCACGTGCTCGACCAGGCTGACTTCAACGACGTGGAGTCGCAGACCTGCGCCCGGGTCACCGGTCGCCTCGTGGAGGCGGTACGTCGCGCCACCGGCTGTGACCGCGTCTACCAGTGGGCGACGATGGACGCCTTTCCGCACTTCCACCTGTGGCTGGTGCCCTGGTCATTGAGCGACGACCTGCGCGGCCCCCGGTTCCTCGCCGACCGGCTCCTGCACGGCGACGGCTGCTCCCCTGCCGAGGCGGAGGCGACGGCCCGGGCCCTGCGGGGCGCCCTCTCGGCGCCGGCAGTGGGTGAGCACCAGCCGGGTGACGCGGTCGCGGTCCGCCCGACATACTCGGGCGGGTGACCGCCGAGTCCCCGCCTCCGGACAACCCGTGGCCCACGCTGTTCGAGACGATCGCCGAGGAGTACGACCAGTCCGGCGTGCCCTGGTTCCAGCCGATCGCCCGGGGCCTGGTCGACCTGCTCGCGCCGCGACCGGGGGAACGGTTCCTCGAGCTCGGGCCCGGGCGGGGCGCGCTCACGCTGGCACTCGCCGAGGCCGTCGGGGCCGAGGGCTGGGTTGACGCCCTCGACATCGCGCCGTCGATGGTCCGGCTCCTCCAGGAGGAGGCTCGCCGGCGCGGTCTTTCGCAGGTACGGGTCGCCGTGGGTGACGCGTCGAGGCCGGAGCCGCCGGCGCCGCCGTACGACGCGATCGGCAGCTCCCTGGTGATCTTCTTCCTGCCGGACCCGGTCGCCGCGCTGAGCGAGTGGCGACGCCTGGTCCGACCCGGCGGACGAGTGGGCGTCGCGACGTTCCAGCCCTGGACCGGACCGCTCGAACAGCTCCTGGACCTGGTGCCGGAGTTCGCCGGCGAGGGGCCGTCCAACCGCGGCGGTACGCCCTTCGACACCGACGAGGGCGTCGCGGGCCTCTTCGAGGCGGCCGGTTTCGCCGAGGTCCGAACCGTGCCGAGGTCCCATGCGATCCCGTTCGAGAGTCTCGAGCAGTGGCAGGTCTGGTCACGGGCCACGGCACTCCAGCGCCTGTGGACCGGGTCCGACCCGGGTCGGCACGACGAGATCCTCGCTCGGGCCCGGTCCATCCTCGACGAGAGCCGCGGCTCCGACGGTCGGATGACGCTCGAGGTGGGCATCCGCTACACGCTCGCCACTCGACGCTGACGCGGCATGTCGTTCAGCGCTCGGGCGGAACCGCTCGGCGTACGGCGTCGCGGAGCGCCTGCTCGGGGTCGAGGCCCACGGTGCTCGCCTCTGCGACCAGGGCCAGGAGCCGGTCGCCGAGGTCTGCGGAGTCGTCATTGCTGGCGGGGAGGCCGGCAGCCGCGGACGGCTCCCGCTCGAGCACCTTCGTGGCGAGCAGGAGCGCGGGCAAGGTCGGCGCGATGCCGTCGTACGCCGAGCGCCGCGGCCTCTCGTGGCTCTTGATCTCCTGCCACTGGGCGTCCACCTCCGCCGCGGTGAGCCGGGATGACCGCGCGGGCTCGCCGTCCGACCCGAAGACGTGGGGGTTGCGTCGGTGCATCTTCGCCGAGATGCCGCGCGCCACGTCGTCGATGGTGAAGGCACCCGACTCCTCGGCGATCACCGCATGGAAGTACACCTGCAACAACAGGTCACCGAGCTCCTCGCGCAGGTGCGCGTCGTCGCCGTTCTCGATCGCCTCCACCGTCTCGGAGGTCTCCTCCTGCAGGTAGCGCACGAGCGAGCGGTGGGTCTGCTCCCGCTTCCACGGACAGTCGCGCCGCAGCCGGCGCATGTCCTCGAGGAAGTCGAGCAGCGGCTGCCCTTCGCCGGTCATGCTTGGCCTGGATCCACGGATCGAGGCCTAGCCGCAGCGCTGGGCGGCGGGAAGCGCCGAGATGTAGTCCGGGTCGGGCTGGTCCTTGCTCCCCTGCGCGGCGAACGTGCTGAGCGCGTACGACGTCTGGTCCTGCCGGCGGCTGAACTTGCCACCGTCGACCGAGAGGGCGAACACCGGGTCGATGAAGGCGTCGTGGTCGTTCAGCCAGTCCTGGGTCGCGACCTGGCCGCGTTGGAGGGCCGCCTTGAGGTCCGAGTTGGACTGGCCCTCGTTGCCGGTGAGCTTCTGACCGACCGCGACCTGGACGTTCTGCAGGTAGGCGTCGGCGGCGGCCACGTCGATCACGGCGTCCAGCTGGTCGGACGGCGCGGAGGCCAGCGCCGAGCGGAGCTGGCTGACCTGTGACTGGTATCCGGAAGCGGGCTGCACGGCGTACTGGTCCGCGATCTGCTCGCCGAGCAGCCGCTTGGCCAGGCTGCCCGCGACGTAGCTGCGGAACAGACCCATCGGGACCGGGCCCGTCTGCTGTTGTGCCGACTGCTGCTGCTGCGAGGCGACGTAGGCCTTGCAGTAGAGCGTGGACGTCGAGTCGATCCTGTCCATGGACACCGAGTCGGCGCCGATCACCGCGGCCGACCCCGGGTGTATGCCGATCGAGCTTCCGCACCCGGCCAGGAGCAGGCCGGCCGCGGCGAGGCCGATCAGGGTCCTCAGGCTCGCTCGGGACCGGCGGGCCGGGCGGTTGCTGATCACGATGACTCCCTGGTGGAGGTGCTGGTCTGGCTGCTCTCGGCGCGGTCGGGATCGATGACGGAGTCGATGACCGTGCGCGCCCATTCAAGCAGGGCCACCCCGTCGATCGGACGCCCCCCGATCACGTGTGGCGTCGCCTCGCCCTGCGCCGGCTCCGCTCGGGGGCGCGGCACCAGCAGCGTGCCGACCTGGCTCTTGACGATGCTGCGCGGGTAGAGCCGGTTGAGGCGGAGGACGCGCGACTCGGGCAGGTCGACCACCGGGGCGAACCGCACGTTGCGACCCGCGATCGTCACCTCGGAGATGCCCGCCCGACGGGCCCGGGCACGGAACCGGGCGACCAGGAGCAGCGAGGCCACCTCGACCGGCGGCTCGCCGTACCGGTCGTCCAGCTCCTCGCGGATCGCGTCGACGTCGTCGTCGGTGCGGACCTCGGCGAGGCGGCGGTACATCTCCAGGCGCAGCCGCTCGCTGGGGATGTAGGTGTGGGGCAGGTGGGCGTCCACCGGCAGCTCGATGCGCACCTCGCCGAGGTCGTCCGCAGCGCCACCATCCGAGCGGAACTCGGCGACCGCCTCGCCGACCAGACGGACGTACAGGTCGAAGCCGACGTCCGCGATGTGGCCGGACTGCTCACCACCGAGCAGGTTGCCGGCACCGCGGATCTCGAGGTCCTTCATCGCGATCGCCATGCCACCACCGAGGTCGGAGTGCTGTGCGAGGGTGGCGAGCCGCTCGTGGGCGGTCTCGGTGAGCGGCTTCTCGGCCGGGTAGAGGAAGTAGGCGTACGCGCGCTCGTTGGACCGGCCGACCCGGCCGCGGAGCTGGTGGAGCTGGGAGAGGCCGAGCGTGTCGGCCCGCTCGATGATCATCGTGTTGGCGTTGGAGACGTCGAGACCGGACTCGACGATCGTCGTACAGACCAGGACGTCGAAGCGCTTCTCCCAGAAGTCGAGCATCACCTGCTCGAGCTGGTGCTCCCCCATCTGCCCGTGGGCGGTGGCGACCCGCGCCTCGGGCACCAGCTCGCGGATGTGGGCGGCGGCCTTCTCGATCGACTGCACCCGGTTGTGGATGAAGAAGACCTGGCCCTCACGCAGCAGCTCACGCCGGATCGCCGCGGTGACCGTGCGGTCCTCGTAGGCGCCGACATAGGTCAGCACCGGGTGACGTTCCTCGGGCGGGGTCGTGATCGTCGACATCTCCCGGATGCCGGTGATGGCCATCTCCAGGGTGCGCGGGATCGGGGTGGCGCTCATCGACAGCACGTCGACGCTGGTGCGCAACCGCTTCATCTGCTCCTTGTGCTCGACCCCGAAGCGCTGCTCCTCGTCGACGATGATCAGTCCGAGGTCCTTCGTCCTGATGTCGGGGTTGAGCAGTCGGTGGGTGCCGATCACGATGTCGACCGACCCTTCTCGCAGCCCGTCGGCGACCTCGCGTGCCTCCTTGTCGGTCTGGAACCGGCTCAGCGCCCGGATCGATACCGGGAAGGCGCCCATCCGCTCGGCGAACGTCGTGTAGTGCTGCTGCACGAGCAACGTGGTCGGCACCAGCACGGCGACCTGCTTGCCGTCCTGCACCGCCTTGAACGCCGCCCGCACCGCGATCTCGGTCTTGCCGTAGCCGACGTCGCCGCACACGAGCCGGTCCATCGGGACGACCTGGCGCATGTCGCCCTTGACCTCGTCGACCGTGGTCAGCTGATCGGGAGTCTCGTGGAACGGGAACGCGTCCTCGAGCTCGCGCTGCCAGGGGGTGTCCGGCCCGAAGGCGAAGCCCTGGGTGGCCTGGCGCGCGGCGTACAGCTTGATGAGCTCGGCGGCGATCTCGCGGACCGCGCGACGGGCGCGGTTCTTCCGCTTGCCCCAGTCGGACCCGCCTAGCCGGTCGAGGTGGGGCTGCTCGCCGCCGACGTAGCGGGTGACCTGGTCGAGGGTGTCGGCCGGGACGTAGAGCATGTCGGCGGGACCGCCTCCCCCTCCAGTCGGGCGCCGTGACGCGCCGTACTCGAGGACGAGGTACTCGCGGGTGGCGCCCTGCACCTCGCGCCGGCGCATCTCGACGAACCGCCCGACGCCGTGCTGCTCATGAACGACGTAGTCACCCTTCGACAGCTCCAGCGGGTCGATCTGCCGCTTTCGCCGCGTCGGCATCCGGGTGTGGTCGCGGGTGGCGCCACGCTGGCCCGACAGGTCGTCGCCGGTGAGCAGCACCAGGCCGAGGTGGTCGGCCACGAAGCCGTGGGCAAGCGTGCCGGTGGTGACGGTGACGACCGCCGTCTCGAGGGTGGCGTCGCCGGGCTGCACGAGTCGGGCGGCGACGTCGTGCTCTGCCAGCACCTCGACCATCCGCTCGGCCGGCCCATGACCGGGATGGACCACCAAGACCCGGTGCCCGTCGGCGAGCCACCCGCGCAGGTCGGCGACGACCCGCTCGACGTCGCCGCGGTAACCGTCGACGGGAACGGCCGCGACCGACCGACCGGTGCGCTCGTGGGCCGCGAGGAGCTCCTCGTCGAGGCCGAACGGGCTCACCGTCCACCACGGCTGCCCGAGCTCGCGGGCACGGGCGAGGACGTCGTCGAGTCCGCGGTACGACGCGGCCCCCAGGTCGATCGGCGCCTTGCCGCCGCCGGCGGCTGCGGCCCAGGAGGCGCCGAGGAACTCCTCGCTGGTCGCGACCAGGTCGTGGGCCCGGCTCCGCACCCGCTCGGGGTCGACCACGACCACGTGGGTGTCGTCGGGCATCGCATCGAGGAGCAGCTCGAGCTCGTCGACCAGCACGGGTGCCAGCGACTCCATGCCCTCGACCGCGATGCCGGCGGCGATCTTGTCGGTCATCTCGGCCAGCTGGGGATGTGCCCGGCCCAGCGCGGCCGCGCGGCGGCGTACCTCCTCGGTGAGGAGCAGCTCGCGGCACGGAGGGGCCCAGAGCCGGCTCACCTGCTCGATCGTGCGCTGGTCCGCCACCGCGAAGGCCCGGATCTCGTCCACCTCGTCGCCCCAGAACTCCACCCGGATCGGGTGCTGCTCGGTGGGCGGGAAGACATCGACCAGACCGCCACGGACGGCGAACTCGCCGCGCTTCTCCACCAGGTCCACCCTGGTGTACGCCGCGTCCACCAGCCGGCGTGTGACCTGGTCGAGCTCGGCGGTGTCGCCCGGCTCCAGCTCCACCGGCTCCAGGTCGCCCAGCCCCCGCACCTGAGGCTGGAGGATCGACCGCACCGGGGCCACGACGACCCGGAGCGGGCCGATGGCCGGGTCGGCAGCCGGATGACGCAGCCGCCGGAGCACCGCGAGCCGCCGACCCACGGTGTCGCTGCGCGGGCTCAGCCGCTCGTGGGGCAGCGTCTCCCAGCTCGGGTAGTGGGCCACCGCCGCCGGGTCGACGAGGGTGGCGAGCTCGTCGGTCAGCTCCTCCGCCTCCCGTCCCGTGGCCGTGACCAGGAGGACGGTCCTGCCTGCTCGCACCAGCCCGTCGACCAGGAAGGGCCGGACCCCGGACGGGGCGATGAGGTCGAGCCGGCCGAGCCGCGCCGCATCTGCCACGGCGTCGGCAAGGGCGGGCTCGGACAGCACGGCATCGGAGACGCTGGAGGTGAGCACACCGGGCCTTTCACGGGGGAGACGGACAGATTGGAG
>JAICSC010000109.1 GCA_025937085.1 Nocardioides sp. | reverse complement strand
CTGGTACATCCGCGGGTTGGTCATCGACGGGTCGTCGCCCTCGTTGTGGCCGCGGCGGCGGTAGCAGACCAGGTCGATCACCACGTCCTTGTTGAACGCCTGGCGGTACTCGAAGGCCAGCCGGGCCACCCGGATGCACGCCTCGGGGTCGTCGCCGTTGACGTGGAAGATCGGCGCCTGCACCATCCGGGCGACGTCGGTGCAGTACAGCGAGGAACGCGACGAGCCCGGCGAGGTGGTGAAGCCGACCTGGTTGTTGACGACCAGGTGGATCGTGCCGCCGGTGCGGTAGCCACGCAGCTGCGAGAGGTTCAGGGTCTCGGCTACGACGCCCTGACCGGCGAACGCCGCGTCACCGTGCACCAGCAGCGGCAGCACGGGGTACTCCGCTCCCCGGTCCAGCACGTCCTGCTTGGCCCGCGCGATGCCTTCGAGCACGGGGTCGACCGCCTCGAGGTGGGACGGGTTCGCGGCCACCGAGACCTTGATCCGGTCACCGGTGCCGGCGATGAACTCGCCCTCGGCGCCCAGGTGGTACTTCACGTCGCCGGAGCCCTGCACGGTGCGCGGGTCGATGTTGCCTTCGAACTCGCGGAAGATCTGGGAGTACTTCTTCCCGACGATGTTCGCCAGCACGTTGAGGCGCCCGCGGTGGGCCATGCCCATGGTGACCTCATCGAGGCCCACCTCCGCGGCGGTCTCGCAGATCTCGTCGATCACGGGGATCGTGGTCTCCGCGCCCTCGAGGCTGAAGCGCTTCTGGCCGACGAACTTGGTCTGCAGGAACGTCTCGAAGGCCTCGGCCTGGTTGAGCTTGAGCAGGATCCGCAGCTGCTCCTCGCGGGGCGGCTTGGTGTGCGGCCGCTCGATCCGCTCCTGGATCCACCTGCGCTGCTCGGGATCCATGATGTGCATGTACTCGATGCCGGTGGTGCGACAGTAGGAGTCGCGCAGGATGCCGAGGATGCCGCGCAGCTTCATGAACGGCCGGCCCTCACCTCCGAAGGACCCGGTGGCGAACTCGCGGTCGAGATCCCACAGGGTCAGGCCGTGCGACTCCACCTCGAGGTCAGGGTGGCTGCGCTGCCGGTACTCCAGCGGGTCGGTGTCGGCCATCAGGTGGCCGCGCACCCGGTAGGCGTGGATCAGCTCGAGGATCCGCGCCTGCTTGGAGATCTCGTCGTCGTGCGACGTCGCGATGTCGTTGCTCCAGCGGATCGGTTCGTAGGGGATCCGCAGGGCTCGGAAGATCTCGTCGTAGAAGCCCCCCTCGCCGAGCAGCAGCTGGTGGAGGCGCTTGAGGAAGTCACCCGACTGCGCGCCCTGGATCACGCGATGGTCGTACGTCGAGGTCAGCGTCATCACCTTGCTGATCGCGTTGCGGGCGATCGCCTCCTCCGACGCGCCCTGCCACTCCGGCGGGTATTCCATCGCGCCGACGGCGATGATCGCGCCCTGTCCGCGCATCAGCCGCGGAACGGAGTGGTTGGTGCCGATCGTGCCGGGGTTGGTCAGCGAGATCGTGGTGCCCTGGAAGTCCTCGACGGTGAGCTTGCCGCCGCGGGCCTTGCGCACGACGTCCTCGTACGCCGTCCAGAAGGCGGCGAAGTCCATCGTCTCGGCGCCCTTGATGTTCGGCACGAGGAGCTGGCGCGTGCCGTCCTTCTTCTGCATGTCGATGGCCAGCCCGAGGTTGATGTGGGCCGGCGTGATCTGGTTCGGCTTGCCGTCGACGGTGTCGAACCCGACGTTCATCTCGGGCATCGCCTTGAGCGCCTTGACCAGCGCGTAGCCGATCAGGTGGGTGAACGACACCTTGCCGCCGCGGGCACGCGAGAGATGGTTGTTGATGACGATCCGGTTGTCCCACAGCAGCTTGACCGGGACCGAGCGGACCGAGGTCGCGGTCGGGACCGACAGCGAGTCGTCCATGTTGGCCGCGGTGCGGGCCGGCGCGCCGCGCAGGACGGTGTACGTCGGCTGGTCGGTCGCCGGGGTCGGCTCCGCCGCCCCCTTCTCCTTGGGCACCGGCGCGACGGTGCCCTTGGCCGGCTCGGCCGCCGCGCCGTCCGGCCGCGGAGTCGCCTTCGGGGCCGACCGGCCTTCGGCCGACGCGGCTGCTTCCTTGGGGGGAGCCTCCTGCTTCGGCCCGTCCTTCTTCGGCTCGTCCGTTTTCGGGGCGGCCTGCTTCGACGACTCCTGGGACTCAGTCCGCTTCTCCACCGTGGTGGTCGACGCGGACGGAGCGTTCGCGCTGCCGCTTCCGCCGGCGCTTCCGCCGCCGTTGGGGTGCGCGCCGTTGTTCTTGAAGTACGCTGCCCAGGTCGGGTCCACGCTTCCCGGATCGCGTTGGAACTGCTCGTACATCTCCTCGACGAGCCACTCGTTGGCTCCGAAGTCGGAGGATGGTGCTGACGGGGCCGGCTCGGACGGGCTGGTCTGCTGCTGCGACACGGGGTTGGTTCGCCTCTTCCGGGACGTGCGCGTGGGTGATCGGGTCTGCGGTCCAGGCTAGTCCCCCACGCACACAAATACCGAAGTACGGTCGTGGGTTGGTGCATGGTGTAACCCGTCACCAGGACCGGTCGTCGTCGCCCGGTCACCGACCCGGTCCGAACCTCTCGACGGCACCCCGACCGGAGCACGACAGCACCTACGACGGCCCCCGGCCCGACCTCGAAAGGACCTCACGGCTTGCCTCCCCTCGACCCACGTCCGACCCCAGCACGGGCTCGGCGCAGATCCAGATCCGTGCACCTGTCCGCAGCGGCGATGGTGGTGCTCGCACTCGCGGTCGGGGGTTGCAGCAGCAGCAGCGACTCGTCGCAGCCTCAGGCGGCACCGTCCTCCAGCGCGACGGGCACCGGCGGCGGCGAACGCCCGGTGGCGTCGAAGCTCGTGCTCGGACGGGTCGCCGGCAACGTCCACCAGCCGAACAAGCGCCGGTTCAAGAAGCACCGCAAGGCCGTGCTGAAGGGGGTGGGCCGGGCGGTCGACAGCTGGCTCGACGGTGCCTTCGTCGGGGTCAGCTACCCGCGCGGCTCGTTCAAGTCGGCCTTCGCGGCGTTCACCAAGCCGGCCGAGCGCGACGCGCGCAGGCAGCCGAAGCTGATGACCAACTGGGGTCTGCGCAAGAAGATCGACGGGGTCGAGGTGAAGAAGCGGAGGGTGGCCGTGGACGTGTTCGCGCCGCACGGACGGCCTGCCGGCGCCACCGCGCGCGTGGCGCTGGTGTTCAGGACCACCGGCCACACGAAGAAGCGGGTGGCCGTCCACGCCCGCCTGTTCCTGAACCCCGGCGGTCACGGCCACTGGCGGATCTTCGGGTACGACGTGGCAAGGGGTGACCGATGAGAATCATCCGGATCGCGAAGCTGGCGATGCTCGGCGTCGTGCTCGCCGTGGTGACGGTGGCCCTGCCGGACGCCGCGCCCAAGTCGACCGAGATCGCGTTGGTCAAGGTGCACCAGACCAACGCTGCGGCCATCAACCGGAACGTCATCTCGATCCTGGCCGTCGGCTCCGACGCCCGGCCGGGGGAGAACTTCACCCACACCCGCGGGGACGCGCTCCAGCTGGTCACGATCAACACCAAGACGCATGCGGCGAGCATCATCGGCGTACCCCGCGACTCGTGGGTCGACATCCCGGGTCACGGTCACGACAAGATCAACGCGTCGCTGTACTACGGCGGTCCTGAGCTGATGGGTCGGACGGTCGGCAACCTGATCGGCGTACACCCGAAGTACGTCTTCGTGACCCGCTTCCAGTACTTCAGCGCCATGGTGCACTGGCTCGGCGGCATCGACATCCGCAACCCCTACGCCTTCAGCGACAACCCGCTGAAGCGGGTGGGGTTCAAGGCCGGCCGGATCCACCTCGGCGGGTACGACGCGATGGCGTACTCCCGCATCCGGCACTCGCTGCCGCGCGGCGACTTCGACCGGTCGGTACACCAGGAGATCGTGCTCAAGGGGATCCAGGCCAAGGTGCATGCCGAGGCGGACAAGCCCGGCTTCATCGAGCACGGGGTGCTGAACGCGATGGAGCACATGTACACGAACCTGCCGCCGACCGAGCTCTTCCGGCTGGCGCAGGTGATGGCTCAGGTCGACCCGCACAAGGTGCGCTCCTGCGTGGTCCAGGGCGGGATCGGGACCTCGTCGGGTGGCGCGAGCATCGTGCTGCCGTACGTCGCGCAGGCACGCGACATGGGTCGCCAGATCCGCAAGGACGGAACCCTGTCGCACTGCGGCTGAGGTGGATCCTGAGCCCGACCGGCCGGGCCCACCCGTAGGCGAGCATGATGGGTGTCGTGCGGGTGGCTCGTGTGTACGACGTGGACCCCGGCGACGAGGCGGCGAAGATCCTGGTCGATCGGCTGTGGCCGCGCGGGATCCGCAAGGACGATCCACGCATCGACGAGTGGTGCCGCGAGGTGGCGCCGAGCACCGAGCTGCGGAAGTGGTACGGCCACCGGCCCGAGGTGTTCGACGAGTTCGCGCGGCGCTACCGCGCCGAGCTCGACAGCGAGGACGGCCGGGCGGCACTGGCCCGGGTGCGCGAGCTGGCCGGCGACAGACCGGTCGTGGTGCTCACCGCCACCCGCGACGTGGACCACAGCCAGGCGGCGGTGCTCGCCGAGGTGCTGGCCGACCTCCCGTAGGAGTCCAGGACCTGCCGGTCCGGCGCTGCCGGATCGGGATCAGGCGCTCAGTGCCCGGCTCATCGCCGCGATGTGGGCCGGCGTCGAGCCACAGCAGGCGCCCACCAGGTCGACGCCGAGGTCGCGGAGCACCCGGGCGTGCTCGGCCAGGTCCTCCGGTGAGGCGTCGTACACGAACCGGTCGCCCACCAGCTGCGGGAGGCCGGCGTTCGACTGGGCGACCACCAGCAGACCGTCGGCGCGCGCCCGGGTGAGCTGCTCGGCGATGGCCTCCATCTCCCCGGGCCCCCGGCCGCAGTTCGCGCCGACCGCGTCGACCCCGGCCTCGGCGAGCGCAGCGACGGCGTCCTCGGGGCGGACGCCCATCATCGTGCGCAGGTTGGTGTCGAAGCTGAGCGTGGTGATCACCGGTACGTCGGGCGCCACCTCGCGCGCGGCCGCCACTGCGGTCAGGACCTCCGCGAGGTCGCTCATGGTCTCGACGAGCACGACGTCGATGCCGCCGTCGCGCAGCCCCGCGAGCTGCTCCTCGAACAGCACCTGCGCCTCGGTCGGCTCCATCGCTCCCAGCGGCGACAGCAGCTCCCCGGTCGGGCCGAGGTCGCCCGCGACCAGCACGCCGTACCGACGTGCGACACCGGTGGCGAGCTCGGCCCCGGCCCGGTTGAGCTCGTGGACGCGGTCCTCCAGACCGTGCATGGCCAGCCGCGGCCGCGTCCCGCCGAAGGTGTTGGTGGTGAGGATCCGGGCGCCCGCCTCGGCGTACGCCTCGTGGATGCCCGTGACGACCTCGGGCCGCTCGACGTTCCACAGCTCCCCGGAGCCCCCGTCGTCCAGGCCGTGGTCCTGCAGCAGCGTGCCGAGTCCGCCGTCGAGGAGCACGGGGACGTTCTCGTCCATGTCGCCGAGGAGTGCGCGCAGCCGGTTCACGGGGCCAGTGTGACCCCTGGCCGTGCGCCGAGGCGAAATGCCGGCTCCGTGGGTGTCGGCGGGTCGGGCTACGGTCCCGGCCATGGTGTACGACGAGTCGCTCGCGGACCGCATCCGTGAGCACCTGGCCGGCGAGCCGGTCAGCGAGAAGAAGATGTTCGGCGGGCTGGGCTTCATGCTCGGCGGGCATCTGGCGGTGTCCGCGAGCGGCCAGGGCGGGCTGCTGGTGCGCTGTGAGCCCGGTGCGACGGCCTCCTTGCTCGCCGAGCCGGGCGCCGCGCGGATGGAGATGGGCGGGCGTGGACCCATGGACGGATGGCTACGCGTGGCCGCGGACGCGGTGTCCGATGAGGACGACCTGGCGCGGTGGGTCGAGCGGGGCGTGGCGTACGCGCGCTCGCTGCCCCCCAAGTGACAGGGTGCACGGCCGAGCCGACATGATCGGGCCATGATCGAGCTCCGCAGCGACAACACGGCCGGGGTCGCGCCGGAGATCCTGGCCGCGATCCAGGCAGCCAACTCCGGCTCCGCGCTGGCGTACGGCGGAGACGACCTGACCGCCCACCTGCACGAGGTCGTGCGGTCGGTGTTCGAGCACCCGACCGCCCGGGCCTTCCCGGTGACCAGCGGGACCGCCGCGAACTCGCTCGCGCTCTCCGCGTCCACGCCGCCCTGGGGTGCCGTCCTGTGTCATCCGTCGGCGCACATCATCACCGCCGAGGGGGGTGCGACGTCCCTCTTCGGCGGGGGTGCGGTGATGCAGGGCGTCGACGGCGACCATGCGCTGATCGACGCCGATCGCCTGCGCGCGACGCTGGGGTCGGTCCGGTGGGGCGATCCGCACGAGAGCCAGCCGAGCGTGCTGTCGCTGACCCTGCCCAGCGACCACGGCACCGTGTACCAGCCGGACGAGATCGCCCTGCTCGCCGGCATCGCGCACGAGCACGGCCTGCGGGTGCACGTCGACGGCGCCCGGATCGCGAACGCCGTGGCGGCCCTGGGGTGCTCGCCGGCGGAGGTCACCTGGCGGGCCGGCGTGGACGTGCTCTCCCTGGGAGCCACCAAGAACGGCGCGCTGAGTGCCGAGGCGATCGTGGTCTTCGACGACCGGATCGCCGAGGAGCTGGTGTACCGGACGAAACGGTCGGGACACGTGACCAGCAAGATGCGGTTCCAGTCCGCCCAGGTGGCGGCGTACCTCACCGACGGCCTGTGGCTGCGTCTGGCGACGCACGCCAACGAGCAGATGGCGACGCTCGCGGCCGCGCTCGAGTCCGTCGACGGTGTGCGGCTCATGGAGCGCGTCGACGTGAACCTGGCCTTCGTGGAGCTCTCCGCAGCCGCCGCCGAGGCGCTCCCGGACGCCGGGATCCTCTGCTACCGGATGACCGACTCCAGCGTGCGGCTCGTGACGAGCTGGCAGACCACCGCCGAGGACGTCGTCGAGGCGACGGCCGGGTTCCGCAGGGCGGCCTCGGCCAGCTGAGCTGAGTGAGCCCGTGCCGGCCTGCGCGAGGTCACGCGCGGGGCGGATCGCCGAGCCCGTCGAGGTACTCGGTGAGGCGCTCGGCCGGCCATCGATCCTCGAGCTCCGCGACGACCCGGTCGCAGACCTCATGGGGAGTGCCCTCGCCGGTGGCCCATTCGCCGCGGGTCCAGCCGGCCAGGTACTCCTCGCTGCCGGTCTCGCCCAGTCGCATGGCCGCCTCGTCGATGGCCTCCTGGAAGCGGGGCCCCAAGGGAGCCTTCGTCACGTTCTCTCCGTCGCGGGCGACGACCAGCGAGGGGAGGTCGCGCCAATAGGTCACCTGGTACTCGGTCACCCGCCGAGGTTAGTTCCGGGAAGCCGGCCGGCGCTCAGCGGACCCTGACAGGACGTCATCCGGACTCGCAGCTATAGGGCACGTCCCGTATGACGTCCTGAGCCCTGCGGTGCGCTATCGGTTCGAGCCACCAGCGCCCCCGGAAGGATTCGAACCTTCGCTCCCGCCTCCGGAGGGCGGTGCTCTATCCCCTGAGCTACGGGGGCTCGGGTGGGACGACCTTACAAGCGCACCCCTGGGCGGGAGAAACCGGCAGGTGGAAGTCGCGGGAGGTGCGCACGGGCCCGTCGATACCCTTTGCCGGTGACACCGGAACAGCTCTCCGACCTGATCGTCGCGTCCCTGGCGGACCTCACCGCCGCGGGCACGGTCACGCTGCCCGGCGGCGTGCCGTCGACGGTCACCGTGGAGCGACCTCGGCAGAGGGGACACGGCGACTACGCGACCAACGTCGCCCTCCGGCTCGCGAAGCAGACCGGGATGCCGCCCCGCAGCCTCGCGGAGCTGGTGGCCGAGCGCCTGACGTCGTCCGAGGGCATTGCCGACGTCGAGGTCGCCGGCCCTGGCTTCTTGAACGTCACCGTCGACGCCGGCGCCCAGGGCAGCGTGGCGGACGACATCGTCGCGGCCGGAGCGGCGTACGGCGGGTCCGAGGTGGGCGGCAAGCAGAAGGTCGACGTCGAGTTCGTCTCGGCCAACCCGACCGGCCCGGTGACCCTGGCGAGTGCCCGGTGGGCCGCCGTCGGTGACAGCCTGGCGCGGCTGCTCGAGGCGAGCGGGTACCTGGTCTCCCGCGAGTACTACTTCAACGACCACGGCGCCCAGATCGACCGCTTCAGCCGGTCGCTGCTGGCCGCCGCGCGCCACCAGCCGACCCCGGAGGACGGCTACCCCGGGGAGTACGTCGCGGACGTCGCTGCCGCGGTCGTCGCCGACCGTCCCGACGCCGCGGGGCTGCCGGACGAGGAGGCGCTCGAGGCGTTCCGTGCGCACGGCGTAGGGATCATGTTCGACGAGATCAAGCAGACGCTCGCCGACTTCCGGGTGCCGTTCGACACCTACTTCCACGAGAACGACCTCTACGAGTCCGGCGCCACCGACCGCGCGATCGCCCGGCTGCGTGAGCTCGGCAACATCTACGAGAAGGACGGAGCCACCTGGCTCCGCACCGAGAAGTACGGCGACGACAAGGACCGCGTGATCGTCAAGTCCGACGGTCACGGCGCCTACATCTCCGGCGACGCGGCGTACTACCTCGACAAGCGGGAGCGCGGCTTCGAGCGCTGCATCATCCTGCTCGGTGCCGACCACCACGGCTACGTCGGCCGCATGATGGCGCTCTGTGCCGCGTTCGGCGACGAGCCCGGCGTCAACCTCGAGATCATCATCGGGCAGATGGTGAACCTGGTCAGCCAAGGCTCCGTGGTGCGGATGGGCAAGCGCACCGGCAACCTCGTCACTCTGCTCGACCTGGTGGACGCGGTCGGCATCGACGCCGCCCGCTATGCCCTGGTCCGCACCCACCTCGAGACCAACCTCGACATCGACGTCGACCTGTGGGCCAGGGCCACCAGCGACAACCCGGTGTTCTACGTGCAGTACGCCCACGCCCGGGTCTCCTCGATCCTGCGCAACGCCGCGGACCTCGGCCTCGCGCCCGGGTCCCACCCCGAGCTGCTCACCCACGAGAAGGAGGGCGACCTGCTGCGGGCACTGGCCGAGTTCCCGCGGGTCGTCGCGGCCGCCACCACACTGCGCGAGCCCCACCGGGTCGCCCGCTACCTCGAGGACACCGCCGCGTCGTACCACCGCTTCTACGACAGCTGTCGTGTGCTCCCGATGGGGGAGGAGGCGCCGACCGACCTCCATCGCGCCCGGCTCCGCCTGGTCGAGGCGACCCGGGTGGTCCTCGCGAACGGGCTCGACCTGCTCGCCGTCTCCGCACCGGACCGGATGTGAGCCCCACCCACGAGGCCGGCTGGGCGCACGCCGAGGGCGCCCTCAAGGGACCCGGCTGGCTGCGAGCGCCCGAGGACACCAACGCCCTCGTCCCGTCCCTCTGGTCGTCGACCACGCGCAAGGTCGACGGCAACCTCGTCATCGGGGGGGTCGCGATCCCCGAGCTGGTCGCCAACGTCAACACACCGGCGTACGTCCTCGACGAGGCAGACCTCCGCGCCCGAGCGCGCGCCTTCCGCGACGCCTTCGCCGGCTACGAGGTGTACTACGCCGGCAAGGCCTTCCTCTGTACGACGGTGGCTCGGTGGATCGCCGAGGAGGGGTTGTCACTCGACGTGTGCTCCGACGGCGAGCTGACGGTGGCGTTGCGGGCCGGCGTCGATCCGAGCCGGATCGGGTACCACGGCAACACCAAGACCGAGATGGAGCTGATGCGTGGGGTCGCCGAGGGGGTCGGGCGGATCGTTGTCGACTCCTTCGACGAGATCGAGCGGCTGCGGCGGGTGACCGAGTCCCTCGGCCGGACGGCCAGGGTCATGGTCCGGGTCACGGCCGGCGTCGAGGCGCACACGCACGAGTACATCGCGACCGCGCACGAGGACCAGAAGTTCGGCTTCTCGATCAACGCCGGCGACGCCTTGGAGGCGGTACGCCGGGTGGTCGCCGCCCCGGG
>JAICSC010000049.1 GCA_025937085.1 Nocardioides sp. | reverse complement strand
TCGCCCTGGCCCGACGGGCCCGCGACGAGCACCGACCCGACGGCTGGGTGGCGGCGTCGGTGGGTCCGTACGGCGCCTACCTCGCGGACGGGTCGGAGTACCGCGGCGACTACGGCCTCGACGCCGCCGCGCTCCGGGAGTTCCACCGGCCGCGGCTGGAGGTCCTGGCGACCGCCGGTGCCGACGTCCTCGCCGTCGAGACCATCCCCTGCCTGGCCGAGGTGGAGGCCCTCTGCGCCGAGCTCGACGGCACCGGCGTCACCGCGTGGCTCAGCCTGAGCGCGGACGGCGACCATACCCGTGCCGGCGAGCCACTCGCCGAGGCCTGGGCGATGGCCGCAGAGGTCGACGAGATCGTCGCGACCGGCGTCAACTGCTGCGCACCCGCCGATGTCACGACCGCCCTGGCCGAGGCCGCGGGCCCCCTTGTCGCCTATCCCAACTCGGGCCAGGGCTGGGATGCCGTACGACGCGCCTGGACCGGCGAGCCGGCCTTCGACGCCGGTGCCGTCTCGGGCTGGGTCGACGCGGGAGCCCGGCTGGTCGGCGGATGCTGCCGGGTCGGCCCGGCCGACATCACTCAGGTCGCCGCGGAGGTCTCCGGCGCCCGGAGGTAGTGACACCGATGGTGCTCGCGCAGGCCCAACCCGGCGTACAGCATCCAGGCCGGGGTGTTGTCCCGCTCGACCTCCAGCCAGACGGTCGAGGCGCCCTGCTCGGCCCCCGCGCGCAACAGGCCGGCCATCAGCCGCCGGCCGAGCCCCTGCCGGCGTCGCTCCTCGTCCACCCGCAGGCCGTGGACCCACAGCCAGTCGCCGTTGAGCTCGCCCCGGACCCGACCGACCTCCTCGCCGTCGACCTCCAACCTGGACAGGATCCGCGTCTCCACGACCGCCGTCGCGACATCGTCGTCGGAGCCGGCCACGCGAAGCGCCATCACCAGCGAGCCCACCAGGTACGGCGCGTCCAGCGGCTCCAGCACCCTCCAGCCGGCCGCCACCACCGCCGCCTCGAGCTCGGAGTCGGCCTCCACCTGGACCAGGACGTCTCGCCCGCGTGGGGCGTAGAACGCCTCCACCTGCACGAGCGCCACGTCCAGCCGAACCCCCGGGTCCCCGATCGCCAGGCACGAGTTGGCGCGTCGCGACCCGCGGCCGCGTTCCCCCTCGACGACACGGAGCACCCACTCGCCGAGGGGCTGGGTGGTCGGTGACGTCCACAGCGGGAGCGCCCGGATCTCGGCCTCGCGGGTGGAGACCCGTTGGCGTACCGAGGCCCGCGCCGGCACCGGCTTGCCGGTCACGATCTCGTCGAGCGGGATGGAGACGGCGGGCCCAGTCTCGGGCGCCACGACACACGAGGACACCTCCCACGAGACCAGGGTGCCCAGGACGTCGGTCATCGCCGGACCGCCCGACGGACCTGTCTCGCCGGGCAGCACGCGGCGTACCACGACACGTTGACCGACGAGGTGCGGCCCGAGGGTGTGGCGTGGCGAGGTCAGGACAGGGACCGCACGATCCGGCGCAACATCTCGGCCTGCAGGCGCCGCGTCTGGTCGGCGTACTTCTTGACGCCGGCCAGGTTGCGTCGCTCGTCGGGGTCGGAGTCGAGGTCGTAGAGCAGGTAGGGCTGCCCTCGTCGGTTGAGGGCGAGCTTCCAGCCGTCCGAGGCGATCATCACCTCGCCCGACAGCTCCGACAGCGCGGACTGACGTCCCGTGTCGGTCCGGCCCAGCACGCGGTCGGCGACGCTGCGGGCCCGGCTCCCCGGCACCGGGTCGCCGCCGGCGAGCTCGGCCAGGGTGGCGCCGAGGTCCATCAGCTCGACCGGGTCCTCACAGACCCATCCGGCGCGTCCTCCGGGCACGCGCAGGAGGAACGGGATCCGCACCGCGGGGTTGAGGAAGTTCTGCTTGTAGATCAGGCCGAAGTCGCCGTTCATCTCGCCGTGGTCCGATCCGAGTGCGATCACGGTGTTTTCGAGCTCGCCGCGCTCCTCGACCACCCGTAGGAGCTCACCCACCTGGTCGTCGATCAGCTTCAGCCGGGCCGCGTAGTCGGCGCGGAGGGCCGCGACGTCACCCGGCTCGAACTCGACCCGGTTGCGCTGGTCGAGCACTCCGCGTGGCCGGTTCGTCCGGTCCTTCCTGGCCCTGCGGTCCTCCTGCAGCGGCTCTGGCATGGACGCCGGGTCGAACGTGCCGGCGTACGGCGGCGGCGTGTCCCAGGGCTCGTGTGGTCCGCTGAAGCTCACCCAGCACATCCACGGTCGCTGCTCGCGATAGCTGCGGAGGTAGTCGCGGGCCCGGGTGCCGACGTAGACGTCGGCGTAGAGCTCGAACGGGACGGGCGAGGGCCGGACCACCCAAGGCTTGTCCCGGTAGCGGCTCTCGAGATCCTGGCGGTACGCCTCCAGCACGCCGGCGTCCTTCCAGAGGTCGGTGAGGCGACAGGACACCCGGGTCATCGTCCGGGGGCCGCCGATCTCGTCGACGTGGTCCAGCCCCCAGGTGTGCAGCAGATGCTCGCGGTCGCGGAGGTCGCCCTTGTGCGGATGGAGGTGGGTCTTGCCGAACACGCTCGTGACATAACCGGCGTCGCGGACCGACTGCGTCCACGTGTGTGCCTCCGGATCGAGCATCCGGGGGCCGTTGGCCCAGACCCCCGTCTGGTGGGGATACCGGCCTGTCATCAGGCTGACCCGCGCCGGCACGCACACCGGGGAGTTCGTGTAGGCCTGGGAGTAGCGCACCCCTTCGTCAGCGATCCGATCCAGGTGGGGGGTGTCGACCCAGTCGCTGACGCAGCTGAGCGCGTCCCCGCGCTGCTGATCCGTCATCAGGAAAAGGATGTTGGGCTGGCGGTCCACGGTCCTCCCAGATCGGGTCGGCTGCGGCGAGGATACAGGGGCTACAGGCGGGCCCCAGGCCGGCTGCAGATCGCGTGGACGCCTGCCGGACCGTGAACCACGGGAGACTAGGCTGCTGCCTGACAGCTGCCATCAACCCGCGTTTCTCGCCAGGAGGACCAGGTGACATACGTCATCGCCCAGCCGTGCGTCGATCTCAAGGACCGGGCCTGCGTCGACGAGTGCCCGGTCGACTGCATCTACGAGGGCAAGCGCATGCTCTACATCCACCCCGACGAATGCGTCGACTGCGGCGCCTGCGAGCCGGTCTGCCCGGTCGAGGCGATCTTCTACGAGGACGACACCCCCGAGGAGTGGAAGGCCTACTACGACGCCAACGTCCACTTCTTCGACGAGCTCGGCTCACCCGGCGGCGCCGCCAAGCTCGGGGAGATCGACCACGACCACCCGCTCATCGCCGAGCTCCCCCCGCAAGAGCAGAACGAGTGATCCTGCGGTCATGACGGCGCCGGTCTCCCGGCGTCTGCCCGACTTCCCCTGGGACCAGCTCACCGAGTACGCCGCACGGGCGCGCGCCCAACGCGACGGCATCATCGACCTGTCGGTGGGCACCCCGGTCGACCCCACGCCCGACGTCGTACGCCGTGCCCTCGAGGCCGCGTCCGACTCACCCGGCTACCCGCAGACGGCCGGGCTCCCCGCGACCCGGCAGGCCGCCGTCGACTGGCTGGCGCGTCGCCACGGCGTGACCGGCCTCGACACCGACGGCGTGCTCCCGGTGATCGGCACCAAGGAGCTGGTCGCCTCGCTGCCGGTCCAGCTCGGAGTCGGGCCGGGTGACACCGTCGTCATCCCCGAGCTCGCCTATCCGACGTACGCCGTGGGTGCGGCCCTCGCCGGCGCGCGCAGCGTTGCGACCGACTCACTGACCAGCCTCGGCCCGGAGCGGCCGGCGCTGCTCTGGCTGAACTCACCGTCCAACCCGACCGGCCGGGTCCTGCCGGCCGCACACCTGAAGAAGGTCGTCGACTGGTGCCGCGAGCGCGGCACCCTCCTGGTCAGCGACGAGTGCTACCTCGAGTGTGCCTGGGAGTCCCGGCCCGAGGCACAGCCGGTCTCGGTGCTGCACCCCGACGTCTGCGGCGGGACGCACGACGGGGTCCTCGCGGTGCACTCGCTGTCCAAGCGGTCGAACCTCGCCGGCTACCGCTGCGGGTTCGTCGCCGGCGACCCGTCGGTGATCGCCGAGCTGCTCGCCGTGCGCAAGAACCTCGGTCTGATCCAGCCGGGTCCGCAACAGGCGGCGATGGCGGCGGCGCTCGCCGATGACTCGCACGCGGAGGAGCAGCACGCGCGCTACGCCGCACGGCGTACCACGTTGAAGGCGGCGCTGGCCGGTGCCGGTTTCCGCGTCGACCACTCCGAGGCGTCGCTGTACCTGTGGGCCAGCCGCGACGAGGACTGCTGGAAGACGGTCGCCGACCTGGCTGACCGGGGGATCCTGGTGGCGCCCGGCACGTTCTACGGGCGCACCGGCGCGCAACACGTCCGGGTCGCCTTCACCGCGACCGACGGACGCATCGCCGCCGCCGCCGCTCGGCTCTGATTCAGGGTCAGCCGTCGAGCGATGGGTCAGGCGGACGCCGCCCCCGGCATCGCGTAGGCGCCTTCCTCGTCCTCGACGACCGCGAGCTCGTGCAGCTGCTCGTCGTAGGTCTCGGCGGCCGGAGCGTCGGCCATCGTCTCCGGGATGCGCACCGCCGAGATCGACTCGAGCCGTACGACGGCGTGCTCGGCGTGCGTGCTCAGGATGACGCCCTGGCCGTCCACACCCGCGACGTTGCCGCTGATCCAGTGCCCGTGCACCAGGACCTCGACCGGCAGGTTGTTGCTCTCGGCACGACGTAGCGCGGTGCCGACGGTGAACATCGTCGAACTGTGCATCTGAACCCCCCCAAAGGCCACCCCTGGCCCTGCCCGAAGCCCCCCGGCTTCTGCACTGGATCACCAGGGTAGGGCCGGAGGACGCCGACTCGTCGGATTCCTCGGCAAAGTCTTGGTCAAAAGTGCGCCAGGGCGGACGCTCACTCAGCCGACCACGACCGCACCCGCAGTCCCGGCCGCGGACGCCTGGCGCCAGCCACGGTTGCTTCCCGTCGACCACTCGCGACCCCGGTACCCGACGTTCCCGATCCCGAGCTCCCGGGCGTGCGCGACGAGGTACGACGCCACCGCCCACCCGTGTGGTCGCGACCCGACGGGCAGCACGAGGCGCCCGCCGGTACCGACGGTCACCGCCACCGGCCCGAACGCGGGAAGGAGGGCGGCCCGGGTGTCCCTGGCCCGGGTGCTCGCCGGAGGGGCAGCCCGGTCCGGGGCGGACAGGTGGCACCAGAAGGCGGCCGGGGAGTAGCCGGTGAGTGCCGAGGCCAGGGCGCGCGCATCTTGTTCGTAGACGCCGTACGCGTCCGGGAACCCGGACCGCTGCACCCGCTGGGCGGCCTCGGTCACCGGCAGGTCGGCGTACCCCGGCACCTTCTCCAGCGCGTCGTAGAACGCGTTGGTGGCATAGATCGGGTCCAGGATCTGCCGCGGCGTGCCCCAGCCCTGCGAGTGGCGCTGCTGGAAGAGCCCGAGCGAGTCACGGTCTCCGCCCCGGAGGTTGTAGAGCTTGGACTCCTGCAGCGCGGTCGCGATCCCGATCGTGGCCGCGTGGGCCGGCATCCCGCGTCGGATCGCGATCGCTGCGATCAGGCTCGCGTTGCGCGCCTGCTCGTCGGTCAGGACGACGCGGAGCTTCCCGACCTCGGTCGTGCACTGGCCGAGGGTCTTGTCGTCGCCCGAGCCGTGTCGGGAGACGCCGTACGCCACACCCCCGACCACCAGGCCGAGGGGGACGACGACTGCCGCGATGCGCTTGGCCAGTCCCATGCGTGATCCCGGCTCAGTTCCGGTGGAGCGCCTCGTTGAGGGCGACGCCACCGTCCTGCCACGGGACGACCTCGACCGCACCGGTCACGGAGTTGCGGCGGAAGAGCAGGTTGTTACCGCCGCTCAGCTCCAGCGCCTTCACGACGCGGCCCTCGGGCGTGGTCACCTTGGTGCCGGCGGTGACGTAGCAGCCGGCCTCGACGACGCAGTCGTCGCCCAGCGAGATGCCGATGCCCGCGTTGGCCCCGATCAGGCACCGCTCGCCGATGGAGACCACCTGCTTCCCGCCGCCCGAAAGCGTGCCCATGATGGACGCGCCGCCGCCGACGTCGGAGCCGTCACCGACGACGACACCGGCCACGATCCGGCCCTCGACCATCGACGTTCCGAGGGTCCCGGCGTTGTAGTTGACGAAGCCCTCGTGCATGACCGTCGTGCCCTCGGCCAGATGCGCACCGAGCCGCACCCGGTCGGCGTCGGCGATGCGGACGCCCGTCGGCAGGACGTAGTCGGTCATCCGAGGGAACTTGTCGACCCCGAACACCTGGAGGGCGCCCTCGGCGCGCAGGCGCAGCCGCGTCGACTCGAAGTCGTCGGTCGCGCACGGTCCGGCGCTGGTCCACACGACGTTCGCGAGGACACCGAAGATCCCGTCGACGTTGAGGCCGTGCGGCCGCACGAGCCGATGTGACAGGAGGTGCAGCCGGAGGTAGGCGTCGGGCGCGTCGCGTGGTGGCGCGTCGAGCTCGATCTCGACGTGCCGCACCTCGGTGCGCACCCGGCGCACGGCGTGCTCGCGGGCCAGCCCCCGGAGCGCCTCGGGCGCCACATCGTCCTCGGGTGCGTGACCCAGCCCCGGCGACGGGAACCACGTGTCGAGCACGGTGCCCTCGGCGGCGCCGTCGGTGACGACGGTCGCCAGCCCCCAGCCGTGTGCCCTCTGCTCGCTCACGTCGAGAGTCTACGGAGAGGGTTCAGGGTTACTGCCCGGTCCGGCCGTCGATGCGCTCGCGCAGGAGATCCGCGTGGCCGCAGTGGCGTGCGTACTCCTCGATCATGTGCACGACGATCTCGCGGAGCTCGGACTCGTTCCCCTCCGGCCCGACGAGGACGCCGAGGTCGTCGTACCGGTCGTAGACCTCGCGCGCGTGGGCCACCTCTTCACGCCACGCGGCCCACGCCTCTGCGACCACGGCGTCGTCCGCGACGGCTCCGTTGAAGTCGAGGTCGCGGTCCTCGGGCGACTTGAACGGGCGTTCGAGGTCCATCCGCCCCTCGATGAACCGGCGGAACCAGTGGAACTCCACCGAGGCCAGGTGACGCGCCAGGCCGAGCAGCGACATCGACGACGGCGGAACGCTGCGCTGCGCCATCTGACCGGCGTCGAGGCCCTCGCACTTCATCTCGAAGGTCATCCGGAAGTGGTCGAGGTAGTCCGCGAGCACCGCCTTCTCGCCGCTGGGCGTGGTGCCCGTGTCGCGGGGGTCGTCCTCGGGGTCCACCCACATGTCGGGGAACTGGCGCTGCGGCTGCTCGGTCACGCGGAGGCACTCTGCCGGGTGCGGCGCCCACGGACAAGTCCATCGCCGTGCGTGCCCATCACCCGCAGGTTCGCGTCGTGGGCCCGCAACCAGACCGGCTCGCCGGCCGAGCGGCGGAGGTACCACGCCCACCCCGGCCCGGCGCCGACCCGCCAGTAGTGCCGGTGGAGGAGCTCGTGGACCCACGGGCCACGGGACCTGCCCACGGCCAGGATCGTGGGCCGCAGCCGGCGTACGTCGTGGTGGTACCCCGGCAGCCCGCCCGGGTACGTGTGCGCGAGCAGACGGACCAGGGCGTGGTCGAAGAGCTGGTACCGGGTGAGGTTGTCGCGCCCGCTGAGCGCGAGCACCTCCGGGGCCTGGATCGACAGCACCGACGCATCCGGCACCGCGCCGAGGACCGCCGCGACGTCGGCCCGCTGCAGGACCAACGTGTCATCGCGGGTGGAGACGGACTCGACGAGCGCGCCGGACAGGAGAGCGAGGGTCGTCACCCCGAGCAGGAGGTTCCTTCCGAACGGCGCCCAGGAGGACGCCAGCAGGACGAGCGCCGCGGCGCCGAGGGCCGCGAAGGGGAGTACCACGAACAGGTCCGGGCCGCCGTTGACGACGGCGACCGTCCAGGCGGCGGCGGCAGCCGCGCCGACGCCGAGGATCACGACGTACCGGACGACGGTCGAGCGAGACCCGCGCCGGCCCCGCGCGATCGCCGGGACCGTCATCAGCAGCAGGACCGCCGTCCCGGCCAGGGCGACCAGCAGGGAGAGGTGGTAGCTCCGCCACAGCATGCGCCAGGTGGCGAGCGGAGCGGTGATCACGCCCGGCTGGTGGGTGTAGAGGACGTTGACGAGGATGAAACCGTCCACGGCCTGCCGCAGAGCTCCTGCGAGCGCGAACACCGCGACCGTCACCGCGCTCGGGACCATCCCGCCGAGGAGGAACCGGCCGACTGCCCGTAGGCGTTTCCCCGGGGGCTCGAGCAGGACCGCCGCGGCCATCGCCGCCACCGCGGGGGCGAGCGATGGCTGCCAGGCGAGGGTGGCCAGCGCCGTGCAGGCCCCGGCGCCCAGCCAGTGCCGTCGGCCCAGCAGGACCAGGGTGAGGAGCAGGAACAGCACCATCGTCGTCTTCTCGCGGGGGCCGTCCGACGCCAGCTCGAGGAACCTCGCGAAGAGCAGCAGGACCGCGGGTGCCACGAACCCGGCGGCACGGCGGCCGAACGCGTCGCGCGCGAGCACGCTCAGCAGCCCGCAACAGCCGGCCGAGAGGACCGCGAACCAGACCCGCGCGGCCAGGACCGGGTCCACCCCGAACCCGTGGCCGACCCAGATCGCGAGGCCGGGCATCGCGTCGGAGAGCGGGCCGACGGAGTTCATGACCCCGACGTACGGCGGGATGCCGCGGGCCACGTGCTCCCCGCCGTACAGGAACACGCCCAGATCCCGGTCGATGATGCCGTCGAAGCCGTGCAGGGCGATGACCACGAGGGCGACCACGCCCACCAGCGCCGGGTCGAGCACGCGTGAGGACACCCGGGGCAGTCGTGGGCGCGACCTCTCGGGCCGTGTCTGCGGGGCCGTGGGGACTCCGACGACCGAGGTCACCGGCTGAGCGTCTCGCCGCAGCCTGAGTGGTCGGTGAGGAACGCATGAACAGACCCCGTGTCCTGACTTCCGGTGTGGAACCGAGTAGTTGTCGACACGACGCGCCCCGTACCCTGGGCCCACAGGCGTTCGAGCCGTCATCAGCGGCGAGCCTTTCGGAAGAACGGCTCCCGATGGTTGAGAGGTCGCCCCGCGACCGTCTCGAGACCACCGGAAGCCCACTAGAACCGGACGGGTGGGCCCGTCACAGCCCGCGAACGAGCGGTCCCGTCCCGACGATCCACCGGGACGGGGCAAGCGAGGTGGTACCGCGGCAGGAATGTCGTCCTCGTGGTTTCGATGGCGCAACCAGCGAGGACAGATGACGTACCCCAAGGTCTCCACCGACCCGCACACCGACAGCCACGGGGGCGTGCTCCCGTTCCTCGCCCAGCATCCGAGGTTCCCGGAGATCGAGGAGGGCGTTCTCGCCTACTGGGAGGCCGACGGCACCTTCCGGGCCAGCGTCGAGCAGCGGGATGCGGGCGAGAACGGCGACAACGAGTTCGTCTTCTACGACGGCCCGCCGTTCGCCAACGGGCTGCCTCACTACGGTCACCTGCTGACCGGCTACGTCAAGGACCTGATCCCGCGCTACCAGACCATGCGCGGACGCCGGGTGGAGCGGCGGTTCGGCTGGGACACCCACGGCCTGCCCGCCGAGCTCGAGGCGATGCGCCAGCTCGGCATCAAGACCACCGACGAGATCCTCGAGATGGGCATCGAGGCGTTCAACGCCGAGTGCCGCAAGTCCGTCTTCGAGTACACCCAGGAGTGGCGCGACTACGTCACCCGCCAGGCGCGCTGGGTCGACTTCGACAACGACTACAAGACTCTCGACATCGACTACATGGAGTCGGTCATGTGGGCGCTCCAGCAGCTGTGGGAGAAGGGGCTGCTCTACGAGGGCTTCCGGGTGCTGCCCTACTGCTGGAACGACGAGACGCCGCTGTCCAACCACGAGCTGCGGATGGACGAGGACGTCTACCAGCTGCGGCAGGACCCGGCGGTGACGGTCGGCATGCGGCTCACGAGCGGGCCGGCCGGAGGTGCGCTCGCGCTGATCTGGACGACGACGCCGTGGACCCTGGCGGCGAACCTGGCGATCATGGTCCACCCCGACATCGAGTACGTCGTGGTGGAGTCGTCCTTCACCGGCACCCGGGAGCGGTACCTGCTCGGGGCCGAGCGGCTGGCGGCGTACGCACGCGAGCTGACCGACGAGGGCTCGGACTCCGTCGAGGACCAGGTGGTCCAGCGGTTCACCGGGGCCGACCTGCTCGAGAGCACCTACACTCCGCCGATGTCGTACTACCTCGGTCACGCGCGCGCCTTCCGGCTGGTGCCGGCCGAGTTCGTCACCACCACCGACGGCACGGGGCTGGTCCACACCGCGGGCGCCTTCGGTGAGGACGACAAGGTCGTCACCGACCGTGAGGGCATCGAGCCGGTCGTGCCGGTGGCCAAGGACGGCACGTTCACGCCGCCGGTCGTCGACTACGCCGGCATGCACGTCTTCGACGCCAACATCGCGATCATCGAGCACCTGAGGAACATGACGCGCGGCGAGGGCGAGACCGGCCCGGTCACACCGGGCACGATGCTGCTCCGGCGGGAGTCGTGGGAGCACTCCTACCCGCACTGCTGGCGCTGCCGTGAGCCGCTGATCTACATGGCCGTCTCATCGTGGTTCGTCTCCACCACGAAGATCCGCGACCTGATGCTCGACCTCAACCAGCAGATCCGCTGGGTGCCCGAGCACGTCAAGGACGGGCAGTTCGGCAGGTGGCTGGAGAACACCCGGGACTGGTCGATCTCGCGCAACCGGTTCTGGGGCAGCCCGATCCCCGTCTGGCGCAGCGACGACCCGGCGTACCCGCGGACCGACGTGTACGGCTCGCTGGACGAGCTCGAGCGCGACTTCGGCGTACGACCCGACAACCTGCACCGGCCCTACATCGACGAGCTCACCCGGCCCAACCCGGACGACCCCCGTCCGATCGGCGCCGGGAAGTCCACCATGCGGAGGGTCACCGACGTGCTCGACTGCTGGTTCGAGTCGGGGTCGATGTCGTTCGCCCAGGTCCACTACCCGTTCGAGAACCACGACTGGTTCGAGCACCATTACCCCGGCGACTTCATCGTCGAGTACATCGGCCAGACGCGCGGCTGGTTCTACACGATGCACGTGCTGGCGTCGGCGCTGTTCGAGCGGCCGGCGTTCGAGACCTGCGTCTCCCACGGCATCGTGCTCGGCAGCGACGGGCAGAAGATGTCGAAGTCGCTGCGCAACTACCCCGACGTGCGCGAGGTGTTCGACCGCGACGGCGCCGACGCGATGCGCTGGTTCCTGATGCAGTCGCCGATCCTGCGCGGCGGCAACCTGATCGTCACGGAGCGGGCGATCCGCGAGGGGGTCCGGCAGGTGCTGATCCCGCTGTGGAACTGCTGGTACTTCTTCGCCCTCTACGCGAATGCAGCCAACGCCGCCGGGGTGCACGGGTACGAGGCCGAGCGGTCCACGTCGTCCGACCACCCCATGGACCGCTACCTGCTGGCCAAGACCCGGGAGTACGTCGAGGACTCGACCCGGCAGCTCGACGACTACGAGGTCGCCAACGCGTGCGACACCACGCAGCGGTTCCTCGACGTGCTGTCGAACTGGTACATCCGAAGGTCGCGTGAGCGCTTCTGGGCGGCGGACGGGACGGTCGACACCGATGCCTTCGACACGCTCTACACCGTGCTCGAGACGGTGTGCCGGGTCGCGGCTCCGCTGCTGCCGTTGACCACCGAGGCGATCTGGCGCGGGCTGACCGGCGAACGGTCCGTGCACCTGACCGACTGGCCGTCACCCGACGACCTTCCGGCGGACGTCGCACTGGTGTCTGCCATGGACCAGGTGCGCGACGTCTGCTCGGCCGGCTCGGCGCTGCGCAAGGGCGCGTCCTTGCGCAACCGGCTGCCGCTGTCGTCGTTGACCGTGGTCGTGTCGGACGCCGATCGGCTGAAGGGCTTCGAGGACGTCGTCGCCGACGAGCTCAACGTCAAGTCCGTGCGTCTGCTCGACGCCGAGCATCCCGATGCCGCGTCGTACGGCGTCTCCCAGCGGCTCACCGTGAACGCGCGCGCCGCCGGCCCGCGGCTCGGCAAGGACGTCCAGACCGCGATCCGCGGGGCGAAGACGGGGGAGTGGACCGTGTCCGACACCGGCGTCGTCACCGCGGGAGGTCTGGTCCTGCAGGACGGGGAGTACGCGCTGGAGACCGTCGCCTCGGGTGGCGAGGACTCCGCGACCGGCCTGTTGCCAGGCGGTGGCTTCGTCGTGCTCGACACGGCGGTGACCTCGGAGCTCGAGGCCGAGGGCGTCGCCCGCGACCTCGTGCGCGCGGTCCAGCAGGCGCGCCGCGACGCGGGGCTCGACGTCTCTGACCGGATCGCGTTGACGATCTCCGCCGCCCCGGCCGCGGCCGACGCCGCGCGGACCCACGCCGAGCTGATCAAGCGGGAGACCCTGGCGACGTCGTACGACGTGCAGGAGGCCGAGGTCGCCCAGCCGGTGATCGAGCTCACCCGCGCCTGACGGCTGGTTGGATGGGCCCGTGGAACTCGACCTGGCCTCCGACGTCGTGGAGCTGTGCGCTCGGCTGGTCGACATCGAGTCGGTGAGCCGGGACGAGCAGACGATCGCCGACGCCGTGGAGACCGCTCTCGCACCGCTCCCGCACCTCGACGTCGTACGCCGCGGGCACACGGTCGTCGCCCGCACCGAGCTCGGCCGCGGGGAGCGGGTCGTGATCGCCGGCCACATCGACACCGTGCCGGTCAACGACAACCTCCCGAGCCGGGACGACGGGACCAACCTGCACGGCCTCGGCGCGTGCGACATGAAGGGCGGCGACGCGGTCATCCTCCGACTCGCTGCCGCCCTTTCCGACCCGGTGCGGGACGTGACCTACGTGCTCTACGAGGGCGAGGAGATCGAGAGCGAGTTCAACGGCCTGGGCCACCTGGCGTCCGAGGCTCCCGAGCTCCTGCGGGCCGACTTCGCGATCCTGATGGAGCCCTCGGACGGCGTGGTCGAGGCCGGGTGCCAGGGCACGATGCGCGTCGACGTCACGACGTACGGCGAGCGGGCCCACTCCGCGCGGGCCTGGAGGGGCGTGAACGCGATCCACCGCGCCGCGCCGGTGCTCGAGAGACTCAACGGGTACGAGCCGCGGATGCCCGTGATCGACGGACTGACCTATCACGAGGGCCTCAACGCCGTCGGCGTCACCGGTGGCGTCGCGGGAAACGTCCTGCCGGACGTGTGCACCGTGAGCGTCAACTACCGGTTCGCGCCCGACCGCAGTGAGGCCGAGGCGGAGGAGTACGTCCGCACCTTCTTCGACGGGTACGACGTGCGGGTCACCGACAGCGCGCCCGGCGCCCTCCCGGGACTGGACAGTCCGGCCGCCAAGGAGTTCGTCGATGCCGTCGGCGGCACGGTGAACCCCAAGTTCGGCTGGACCGACGTCGCCCGGTTCAGCGCGCTCGGCGTGCCCGCGGTGAACTTCGGTCCGGGTGACCCGATGCTGGCCCACAAGCAGGAGGAGTTCGTGCCGCACGAGCAGGTCCGGCACTGCGAGCGGGTACTGACGGCGTGGCTCGGAGGAACGGGATGACGGGGATGACGGGGATGACCGACGGATGACGGATCGCAAGCAGGAGAAGTACAAGGGCCGGGTCGTGATGCGCGGCAGCCAGGTCGACGGCACCACGACCGACCAGCGGCTCCTCGACTCGCGCGGCCCGACCGACTGGGTCCACACCGACCCCTGGCGCGTCCTGCGGATCCAGGCCGAGTTCATCGAGGGCTTCGGCGCGCTCGCCGAGCTCGGGCCGGCCATCGCGTGCTTCGGCTCGGCGCGTACCAAGCCCGACGACCCCGTCTACGCGATCGGAGAGGACGTGGGCCGCAAGCTCAGCGACGCCGGGTTCGCAGTCATCACCGGCGGCGGTCCGGGGACCATGGAGGCCGTCAACAAGGGCGCCAGCGAGGGAGGCGGCACCAGCGTCGGGCTCGGCATCGAGCTGCCCTACGAGAGCGGGCTCAACGCCTGGGTCGACGTCGGCATCAACTTCCGCTACTTCTTCGCCCGCAAGACGATGTTCCTGAAGTACTCGCAGGGCTTCGTCGTCCTCCCGGGAGGTCTCGGCACGCTCGACGAGCTGTTCGAGGCGCTGACCCTGGTGCAGACGCAGAAGGTGACGAGCTTCCCGCTGGTGCTGCTCGGCACCGACTACTGGCAGGGCATGATCGAGTGGCTGCGCGATCGGGCGCTCGTGCACGGCACCATCAACCAGACCGACATCGACATGCTGCAGCTCACCGACGACGTCGACCACGCCGTGGAGCTCATGGTCGAGGCGCGCGATCGGCGACGGACCGGGGTGGATCGGCCGTGATGTGGCTGTTCGCGATCCTGATCGTGCTGGCGCTCGGCGCCGTCGCCGTGGTCGCCGCCGGTCGCGGCACGCCCATGTCGCCGGCGTACGACGACGCCCCCGACTCGCTGGTCCCCGCCGACCGGCCGATCACCGCGGACGACCTACGACGGATCCGGTTCCCGCTGGCGTTCCGGGGCTATCGGATGGCCGAGGTGGACGCTCTGCTCCACCGCCTGGCCGAGGAGCGCGAGCAGGCCGGGGCGGACGCCGAAGACGTCGACTGACCCGAGCCGAGGCTGCTCTACGGCACACTGTAGGCCCGTGAAGCCTGAGTACATCGTCTACGTCCTCACCTTCCTGTCCGCCGTCGTCGTCGTCCTGACCCGCATCCGGTTGTCCCAGGCCAGGGCCGCGGGACAGCACCAGGTGGGGATGGGGACCGTGAACGTGCACTCCGCGTTCGGCGTGGTCGCGCTCGTGCTGTGGGTGGTCTTCCTGGTCACCGGGCACGACTCGTCGCTCCTGGGCGTCGTGGCCCTCTTCTTCTACTGGCTCACCGCGCTCGCCGGGCTGATGATCCTCCTCCGCTGGCTCCCCAGCCGTGGCAGGCACGCCTCCGACAGTGCGGACGACCGCTGGTCGGAGGGGCCGGGGTTGTCGATCCTCGCCCACATCGGGATGCTGGTCGGCGTGGTCGTGTTCACCTGGTTCTACGCAACCCAGAGCTGAGCGGATGATGTCTCGGGTCGTCGCCGCACGTCGTACGCCGTTCCTGCTGGCCATCGCACTGGTCCCGACCGTGCTCCTGGTCCCGAATGCGCCCACCGCCGCCGCCGATCGCACCGGGGCCGTCATCGGCGCGCGGGTCATCGGCCACACGGTCATGGGCCGCGAGATCCGCGCCTACCACCTCGGTGAGCCGGGCCGGAAGAAGGTCGTGCTGATCTCCTTGATGCACGGCAACGAGCCGGCGCCGCGCCGGATCCTGATGAACCTGGTCGACGGCGCACCCGTGCACGGCATCAACCTGTGGG
>JAICSC010000205.1 GCA_025937085.1 Nocardioides sp. | reverse complement strand
GAGAGTGTGAGCAGCCTCCCTCCGCCCGCCGACCGGGAGCGGCCGGTCGCGGTGCTGATCCGGGAGCTGGACGCGCTGGTCGGGCGCGACCGGCTCGTCGAGGTGTGTGTCGACCTGCTCGAGGGCGCCGAACGCACGGTGTACGTGCCCGAGCTGCGCTACCTGACCGGCCATGACTGGGCGGAGGGCGCGCCCGTGCACGACTCCGAGGTCTGGAAGGACTACTGGGTGCGCACGTGGGGCGCCCGGGGGCTGCTCCACTGCTGGCACGACTCGGCGACGCGGCCGGTGGTCGCGGGTCTCGCCGACGAGCACTACCGCCCCGCGGAGATGTGTCTGAAGGTCTCCGCCAGGCACGAGGTCGCCGGATCTGGCCCGGCGGCGGCGCTGTTGACGCGTCACGACCTGGCCCGGGTGCGGGCGAACGCCGTCCGGACGCTGGGTGTGGTCGGCGACACCGAGCACGTGGACGACGTCCGCGCCGTACTGGACGACCCGGAGGAGTGGGTACGCGAGCAGGCGGCCAAGGCGTACGAGCGGATGGCGAGTCGTCTCGACCTGCCCGCGCTGGACTAGAGCCGGGGGACGATCCGGGTCAGCAGGTCACCCATCCGAGAGGCGGCGGCCCGGCCGGCCTCGAGGACCTCGGCATGGTCCAGCGGCTCCCCGGAGATTCCGGCGGCGAGGTTCGTGACCAGCGAGATGCCGAGCACCTCCATGCCGGCCTCGCGCGCGGCGATCGCCTCGAGCGTCGTACTCATCCCGACCAGGTCGCCGCCGATGCGGCGCACCATCTCGATCTCGGCCGGGGTCTCGTAGTGGGGTCCGGGGAACTGGACGTACACGCCTTCATCCAGGCTCGGCTCCACCTCCCGGCACATCGCCCGCAGCCGCGAGGAGTACAGGTCGGTCAGGTCGACGAAGTGCGCTCCCTCGACGGGCGAGCGGCTGGTGAGATTGATGTGGTCGCGGATCAGCACGGGGGTGCCGGGGGACCAGGTCTCCCTCAGCCCGCCGCAGCCGTTGGTGAGCACTATCGTGCGGCATCCGGCCGCGGCCGCGGTCCGCACCGGGTGCACGACGGCGGCGACGCCCTTGCCCTCGTAGTAGTGGGTGCGCGTACCGAACAGCAGCAGGCGGCGACCGCCCAGCTCCAGGCTGCCGATCGTCCCGGCGTGCCCTTGCACGGCCGGTGCCGAGAAGCCGGGGAGGTCGGTCGTCGCCACCTGCGCCGACGGCTCGCCCAGGGCCGCTGCGGCCGGCAGCCAGCCGGAGCCGAGGACGAGGGCCACGTCGTGGCGCTCCACGCCGGTGAGCCGGGCGAGCGTGTCGGCGGCCTCCTGGGCCTGCTCCTGGGGAGTCACGGCGGGAGCCTAGGGCACGCTCGACCGGACCCCTGAGCTCCACAGTCCCGACAAGCTCGACGCACGCCGGCGTCATGAGGGCGACCCCAGGTCGTCTAGTCCTAGAGAGCCACAAGATCATCCGACGAGACGATTGCGTCCGGGGGACGGATGGCGCAGGCTTGGGTTCAGGTCCAACTGGGGGGTTGACCGTGGGGGGTCCGCGATACGTCGCGTTTGCGCTGTTCGCGTCCTTGGTCGGCGTACCCGCAGCATCGGCTGCGGGGGCGGGCCCCACTCCCTCCCCTGGGACCGTCCACGTATCGACACCCCACGCCGGGGGCGACCTGGTCGCGCGCGAAGGCCTCAGCGACGCACGGCGGACCGGCGCCTCGAAGCTCAGCGCCCCGGCGTCGGTGCGCGTGCTCGCCGCCCGGCTGTACTGGGGTCACCGGCCCCCGTCGTACCCGTCGACGATGCGGCTGCACCACGATCTGCACAAGACCGCCGCGTACTACGCCCGGGTCTCCCGAGGCCGGGAGCACGTCCGGATCCGGCTCACCCGGTGGGTCCACGTCGGCGTGTCCGGCACCGTGATGTGCGACACCCAGCGCCGGTCGGTCACCGCTGCCACTGCCGCGCTCCGCCGCGCGGGCTACCACCCGGGTCGTTTCAGCAGGCTGATGATCTTCACCGAGCAGTGCAACGCGGCCGCGTCGGCCGCCCAGCTGCCCGGTGCGGTCAGCTGGATCCGGTTCCGTGATCCTGGCATGGCGACGCTGGTCCACGAGCTCGGCCACAACCTGGGCCTCGAGCACGCCTACGGCGTCGTCTGCCGCCAAGGCGGTCATCGGGTCGCGCTGGGCGGCACCTGCTCCCCGGTCGAGTACGGCGACAGCTGGGACGCGATGGGCCACTCGCGCGGGTTCTTCTCGGCGCCGGCCCTGGTCCGCCTCGGGTGGGCCGGGAAGATCCGGACGGTGCGGAGGTCGGGCAGCTACCCGGTCGCCGACGTCCAGCGCTCGGGCCACGCCAACCAGGCCCTCCGGGTGCGGGCCGGGAACACGACGTACTGGGTGGAGTACCAGCCCGAGCACAGCCCGCAGGTCGGGCGGACGATCCCCGGCGTGATGATCCGCCGGCAGGTCGCGGGCGGTCGGGTCGAGATGATCGACGCGTCGCCGGGGAACCCGACCGGCATCGCCTACCCCGACGGCGACCTCACCAACTCAGCGCTTCCGGTCGGCAGCAGCCTCACCACGCCGGAGCGGATCCGGTTCACGACGGTCTCGGTGGGGCGGCGCGCGGTGGTGCGCGTCGTGTTCGACGAGTCGGCGGGCGTGCCGGACGCGCCGGTGGTCGAGAGCGCCACCCGCAGCGACAGCGGCTACCGCGTGCACTGGGCCGCGCCCGCGGACAACGGCCAGATCGTCCTCGGGTACCGGGTCACCGCCTGGCCGAGCGGAACGACGAAGTTCGTGCGCAGCCCGGCCGGCTACCGCACCTCGGTGCGCTTCCCGCTCGATCAGGACCCGACCGGGCCGGTGTCGTTCACGGTGAAGGCGCTCAACCAGGACGGGTGGTCGGCAGCGAGCGCCGCGGTGGCCGCCGGGTCCTGAGGCGGATCAGACTCCGGATCAGAGTCCGGTCGACCGGCAGGGACGCAGCCTGAGCGCGGCGACGTAGTCCGCCGGCGCGTCCGCGGCCTCGGCCGCGTCGGCGACGACCCCGAGGTACGACGCGCTGGGCAGGCCGCCCTCGAAGGCGTCGAGCACGTAGGTCCACGCCAGCAGCTCGCCGGTCATGGTGGAGACCCGCACCTTCACCTTGCGGTACAGGCCGGTGTCGGTCGACTCCCAGCTGTCGAGGTTGGCCTCGTCCTCGCGGGACACGTCGTACACCGCGACGAACACCTGGTCGATCGGGTCCTCGACGATCGTGGACAGTGCGCCGTCCCAGCCGAAGTCCTCCCCGCCGAACGTCAGCCGCCACCCGGTCAGCCAGCCGGTGGTCTGGAGGGGGGAGTGCGGGCACCGATGTCCCATCCGCCGCGGGTCGAGGTTCGACGCGTAGGCGGCGTACAGAGGCACGGGCAGCAGGGTAGTGGGAACCCGGCCTCTAGGCTGGCGCCGTGACCGAAACCCAGTCCTCAGACGGCCAGCACTTCGACGTGATCGTCCTCGGCGCCGGTCCCGGCGGGTACGTCGCCGCGATCCGGGCCGCCCAGCTCGGCAAGACGGTCGCCGTGGTGGAGAAGAAGTACTGGGGCGGCGTCTGCCTCAACGTCGGCTGCATCCCGTCCAAGGCGCTGCTGCGCAACGCCGAGCTGGCGCACGTGCTGACCCACGAGAAGGACGTCTTCGGGATCCAGGGCGAGGCGACGATGGCGTATGCGCCCACCCACGAACGGTCCCGGAAGGTGAGCGCCGGGATCGTCCGCGGCGTGCACTACCTGATGAAGAAGAACAAGATCACCGAGATCGACGGCTGGGGCACGCTGCAGCCGCGGGAAGGTGACGGCCCCGGCACGGTCGTCGTGGACCTCAACGACACCGGTCGGGTGTCCTACACCTACGACGACCTGATCATCGCCACCGGCGCGACCACCCGATTGGTCCCCGGCACCTCGCTGAGCGAGCGTGTCGTGACCTACGAGGAGCAGATCCTCGACCCCACACTCCCGGAGTCCGTCATCATCGCCGGCTCGGGCGCGATCGGCGTGGAGTTCGCCTACGTGCTGGCCAACTTCGGGGTCGACGTCACGATCGTGGAGTTCCTGGACCGGATGGTGCCGACCGAGGACGCCGACATCTCCAAGGAGCTGTTCAAGCAGTACAAGAAGCTCGGCGTGAAGGTCCTGCTCGGGACGAAGGTCGAGTCGATCTCCGACGCCGGCGCCGGGTCGGGGGAGCCGGTCAAGGTCACGGTCTCGAAGGTCTCGACGGGCTCGACCACCGAAGGGACCGAGGTGCTCGAGGCCGACAAGGTGCTGCAGGCGATCGGCTTCGCGCCGCGGCTCGACGGCTACGGGCTGGAGGCCCTGGGCGTCGACACGGAGCGTGGCGCGATCGTGGTCGACGACTATTGCCGCACCAACGTCCCGAACGTCTACGCGATCGGTGACGTCACCGGGAAGCTGATGCTCGCCCACGTGGCCGAGGCCCAGGGGATCGTCGCGGCCGAGACGATCGGCGGCGCCGAGACCATGCCGGTCGCCTACGACTTCGTGCCCCGCGCGACGTACTGCCAGCCCCAGATCGGCTCGTTCGGGTACAGCGAGGAGCAGGCCAGGGAGAAGGGGTACGACGTGAAGACCGCGACGTTCCCGTTCTCCGCCAACGGCAAGGCCCAGGGCCTCGGCGAGGCCGTCGGCTTCGTCAAGGTCGTGGCGGACGCGGAGTACAACGAGATCCTCGGCGCCCACCTGATCGGTCCCGACGTCACCGAGCTGCTGCCCGTGCTGACCCTGGCTCAGAAGTGGGACCTCACCGCCGACGAGGTCGCCCGCAACGTGTTCGCCCACCCGACCCTGACCGAGGCGATCAAGGAGACCGTCCACGGCATCGCGGGCCACATGATCAACCTGTGACGCGGCCGTCGCCGCTGCGCCCTCGGGGAGAGGTCGTCCGAGTAGTACGTCTTTGAGTGGTCTCCCGTGGCTGGCGACCGTCTCGGGGTTCGTCGTCTTCGCCGCCGAGGCGACCGGATGGCCTCACAACGAGGAGGGCGCGATGACCCTCGACCTGCGACCGCCGGGAGCGTGGCACCGGGCCGTGGCGCAGTGCTGGTTCGCCACCCGGCCGGGGCGGCACTGGTTCATGTGGGAACCCTGGCGACTGACACAATGACCGCATGCCCGCCTCCCCCTCCCGCGTCGTGATCGTCGGCGGCGGACCGGGTGGCTACGAGGCGGGACTGGTGGCCGCGCAGCTCGGCGCCGAGGTGACGGTCGTGGACTCCGACGGGGTCGGGGGGTCGGCGGTGCTGACCGACTGCGTGCCGAGCAAGACCCTGATCGCCACGGCGGAGCTGATGACCGAGGTCGGACGTGCGGCCGAGCTGGGCGTCAACCTGGGCCCGGTCGAGCCCTCCACGGCGGTCGAGCCTGTCGAGACCACCGCCGTCGTCTCGGTCGACCTGGCCCGCGTCAACGCCCGCGTGCTCCAGCTCGCCCACGACCAGAGCACCGACATCGAGCAGCGGCTCGAGAAGGAGGGCGTCCGGGTCGTCCGCGGTCGCGGTCGCCTCGACGGCGCGGACACGGTGGTTGTCGACGGCGGCGCCGGGGAGGAACGCCTGCCGGCGGATGCGGTCCTGCTGGCCACCGGGGCCGCGCCGCGCATCACGCCCGAGGCGCGGCCGGACGGAGAGCGGATCCTCACCTGGGAACAGGTCTACGACCTCACCGAGCTTCCCCAGCACCTGATCGTGGTCGGGTCGGGGGTCACCGGGGCGGAGTTCGCCAGCGCCTACCTCGCCCTCGGCGCCGAGGTGACCCTGGTGTCCAGCCGCGACCGGGTCCTGCCGGGCGAGGACGCCGATGCCGCGACCGTCCTCGAGCAGGTGCTCACGCGACGAGGGATGCACGTGCTCGCGCGGTCCCGCATGGCCTCCGTCGCCCGCGACGGCGACTCGGTCACGGTCACCCTGACCGACGGACGCACGGTGGAGGGGTCCCACTGCATCCTCGCGGTCGGCTCGGTCCCGAGAACCGACGGGCTCGGCCTCGAGAGCGCGGGTGTCGACACCGACGACCGGGGGTTCATCGTCGTCGACCGGGTCTCGCGCACCAGCGCGCGAGGGGTGTACGCCGCGGGCGACTGCACCGGGGTCCTGATGCTCGCCAGCGTGGCGGCGATGCAGGGCCGGATCGCGATGTGGCACTTCCTGGGCGATGCGGTCTCTCCGTTGGACCTGAAGAAGGTCTCCTCCAACGTCTTCACCGCACCCGAGATCGCCACCGTCGGCTGGTCGCAGCAGGCCGTCGACCGGGGCGAGATCGAGGCGAACCAGGTGCTGTTGCCCCTGGCGGGCAACGCGCGCGCCAAGATGCAGGGTGTCCACGACGGCTTCGTGAAGCTGTTCTGCCGGCCGGGCACCGGCATCGTGGTCGGCGGCGTCGTGGTCGCGCCGCGGGCCAGCGAGCTGATCCACCCGGTCTCGAT
>JAICSC010000051.1 GCA_025937085.1 Nocardioides sp. | reverse complement strand
TGTGACCCGTTCCGGGATCGAGGACCGCGGGCGGCGTGACGACCAGGCCTCCCGTCGCCGTGGCGGACAACCCGGACCCCATCAGGTCGGACCCGATCGAGTCGTCCAGAGGCCTGGGCTGACCGTCGCGGGTGTTCCACACGTATCCGACGTAGTTCCGGGAGGTGCCCGCATCGCCGCCGCCGGCCCAACGCCCGACATCGAAGACCAGGGTGTCGTCGTCAGCCCATACGAGCGTGTCGCCGGTGAGCCCGTGATCACTGGACGGACGGAAGAACCGGGTGACCCCAGACTCAGCGTCGTACACCGCAACGCCCCCGACCGCCTCGCTGTTGGGGCGGCCGGTGATCGTTCCCGAGGTCCAGTACGCGACGTGCCGGCCGTCGGGCGACAGCGCGGGGCCGGACTCTGTCGGATCGGGGTCCACCTTCGCGGGAAGGTCCAGGAAGCCGTACGTCCCCTCCGACGCTGTGACGCCATAGACCGCCCGCGTGCTGTGGAAGAGGGACTTGCGGGTGGCGGTACCGATGGCGACGAGGGGCCCGGGCGGGCCGTCGAAGGAACGCAGCCACGGGCTCGGCAGGAAGAAGCGGTCCGGGAGGTGCGTGGAGCCGTGGGTGCCGGCGGGCTCGACCGGACGGGTGGAGTGCCAGGTCCAGCCGCCGAGGCCGATCAGGGAGACCAGGACAGCGGCGACGACGACGCGGCCCACCTGGGCGACCCGGTGTCGGCGTACCCCGCGATCCCAGAGATCCGCCGGCGGCGAGCCCGGCGGCGTGTGCTCGGCCAGGTCGGCCAGCCGGTCAGGCAGGTCCGTCCGCATGGTCCCTCCTCGTGGGCGACATCCTCACCTACAACTACGCCGCGAGGGGGGCGTTCGGAGGGGTCACCCCAGCGATCGGACGAACAGGACCACGGCCGAGACCGTGCACACCGCCAGCACGCCCATCCGGAAGACGTCGCGGTCGATCCGCGCCCGCGTGCGCCGGCCGGCAACGAAGCCCACCAGCACCCCCGGCGCCAGGACCAGGGCGAGGAGCGACGGTTCACGGTCGAGGGCGCCGGTGATCGCGAGCCCGACCAGGCTCATGATCACCCCGACGAAGAAGAACACCGACAAGGTCGCCCGGACGACCTCCGGGTGTCCGCGCTGGTAGAGCAGGGCGATCGGCGGGCCGCCGATGGAGGTCGCCGTACCGGTCGCCCCGGCCACGAACCCCGCCGTCGCGAGCGTGGCCGGCTTAAGCGGGACCTCCACGGTCCGGACGGAGATCGCGACCGCGACCAGCACCATGACGGCCAGCACCACGCCGATCTGCCGCTCGGTGAACGCGACGACCAGCCAGGCGCCGACGAAGGTGCCGGGCAGCCGCGCGGGGAGCGACCAGGCGGTCGAGGGCCAGTCCACGTGCTCGTGCTCGTCGAGGAGGTTCAGCCCCGAGATGAGGAGAGCCAGCCACAGCGGCAGGTCGGGCACCAGCGACGGGTCCACCAGCGCGATCACGGGTGCGCTCAGCAACCCGATGCCCAGGCCGACCACCGCCTGGACATAGGCGCCGACCATCACCACGAGGCCGATCAGCACGACGAGCGGCCAGGCGAGGTCGGTCACCTCTCGATGCCGGGACCGCGCATCGAGCCGCCCGGGCGGCCATAGGACTCGGCCACGATCTCTGCGACCACCGACAGCGCGATCTCGCCGGCGCTCTTGCCGCCCAGGTTGTGGCCGGCCGGCACGTGGAGCTTGTCGAGGTTCGGCGCCTCCTCGGCCTCGAGGTCGGCCACCAGACCCTCGGCGCGGCGTCGACTGGCCATCATCGCGACGTACGACGCGGGCGAGGCCAGCGCGTCGCGCAGGAACTGCGGTGCGTCCGGGGCGTCGTGGTCGCACACCACCACCGCGTCGCCGTCGACCGGTGCCAACGACCACAGCCCGGGCCCACCGTCGTCGTCCGCCAGGACGACGACCAGGCGGCCGACCGCGGTCGCGATGCTGGAGATGGCGTCGGAGATCGGGTTCGCGGTGAGCACGAGGATGCGCCCGTGCTCGGGCTGGTCGTCGGACCAGGGTTGCTCGCGGTGCTGGGCGGTCACGGGGACCACCCTGCCCTACCGATTCCGTACTTGTGTCAGCGGCACGACAGACAGCCGTGGCGACCACGACGTTCCATGGAGCCGCGACGGCGGGCCACGGTGCCGCGTGCCGCCGTCGCCGCCCCGAGCCCACGGCGGCCGCTGCTCCGAGATCCCCGTTGACGAGCCGGGCGGCCGCCGTGCTCGGGCGCTGTGCTCATCCGCGCACGAAGGACAGCCGCACCTCGCGGTCGGCGTTGTCGACGTTCAGGTCGACCAGGCAGATGCTCTGCCAGGTACCCAGCGCCAGTCGTCCATCGAGCACCGGGACCGTGGCGTACGGCGGGACCACGGCCGGCATCACGTGGGATCGGCCGTGTCCGGGGGACCCGTGCCGGTGCCGCCAGCGGTCGTCCGCGGGCAGCAGGTCGGCCAGCGCCGCCAGCAGGTCGTCGTCCGACCCGGCGCCGGTCTCGATGACCGCGATGCCGGCGGTGGCGTGCGGGACGAAGACGTGCAGCAGGCCCGACGCGTCTCCGGCGTACGACGCGACGAACCGCTCGCAGTCGGCCGTCAGGTCGTGGACGGCGTCGCGCGACCCGGTGTGGACCCGGACGACCTCACTGTCCATCGGGCCGTCCATCGGCGAGCCTCTGCTCGATCCGCTCGACCTTGGCCGCCATCTGGCCGGTGTCGTGCCCGGCCCGGAGATCGGCCTTCAGCACCAGCCCGACCCGCGGCGAGGACTCGGCGACGGCGAACACGGCCCGCTTCACCACCGCCATCACCTCGTCCCACTCCCCCTCGATGTTGGTGAACATCGCGTTCGTCTCGTGCGGGAGCCCCGAGTCACGGATGACCCGGACCGCCTCGGCGACGGAGGCGCTCACGCCGCCCGTCTCGTCCCCTCCGGAGGGGCTGATGCTGATCGCTACGAGCATGGCTCCACGCTAGTGGACCCTGAGGACCGACCCTGAGACCCCTCAGGGTTCCCCGGGTCGCGGACAGGGACCGGATCAGCGCACTCCCTGATGTGGGCAACCGCCCCCGGACGGGAGAGTCCTCGACATGATCATCGTCGACTCACTGAGCAAGAAGTACGGCGGCTTCACCGCCGTCGACCACGTGACCTTCCGCGCCGAGCCCGGCCGAGTGACCGGCTTCCTGGGCCCGAACGGCGCCGGGAAGTCGACCACCATGCGGATCATGGTGGGCCTCACGCCGGCCACGTCGGGCACGTCCACCGTGCTCGGACGCCGGTACGCCGACCTCCCGAACCCCGGCCGAGAGATCGGGGTGCTGCTGGACGCCTCGGCCCAGCACGCCGGCCGCACCGGCCGGGAGATCCTGACCCTGGCCCAGCGCACGATGCGGATCCCGAGGGACCGCGTCGACGAGATGCTCGACCTGGTCAGCCTCAGCGACGAGGAGTCGGACCGCCGCGTGCGGGACTACTCGCTCGGCATGCGCCAGCGGCTGGGCATCGCCACCGCGCTGATCGGCGACCCGGAGGCGCTCGTCCTCGACGAGCCCGCCAACGGTCTCGACCCGGCCGGCATCCGCTGGATGCGCGACCTGCTCCGCGGGTTCGCGAACAAGGGGGGCACGGTCCTGCTCTCCTCGCACCTGCTGCACGAGATCGAGGTCATCGCCGACGACCTCGTCGTGATCGGCAACGGCCGGATCGTCGCCCACGGCACCAAGAGCGACCTGCTCGCGGCCGCGGGCACCTTCGCCAGCGCCGCCGACCTCGCCGCCCTCGCCAAGGCCCTGGTCAGCGCCGGGCACACCGCGGAGGAGTCGCTGGGCGGGGTTCGCACCGACGCCGACCCGGCCCAGGTGGGGCGCGCGGCCCTGGCCGCCGGCGTACCCCTGACCGAGCTGCGCCCCGCCGACGGGGCCGGCCTCGAGGAGATGTTCCTCGAGCTCACCAAGGACGACGCACGAGAGGAAGTGGCGGCATGAGCACCGCAACCGTCATGGAGAACACCGACACCGCCGAGAGCGAACGACCGCGCGTCGAGCACGCGCCCATCCCCTTCCGCACCGTCGTCGGGGTCGAGCTCCGCAAGGCGTTCGACACCCGCTCCGGATTCTGGCTGATGGTCGCGATGGCGGCCACCGGGGTGATCGCGACCGGCGCTGTCCTCGCGTTCGCGAACGACAGCGACCTGACCTACGACAACTTCGGGGCGGCGATCGGCGTACCGATGACCATCCTGCTGCCGGTCGTGGCGATCCTGGCCGTGACCGGCGAGTGGAGCCAGCGGGCGGGGCTCACGACGTTCACCTTGGTCCCGCACCGCGGCCGGGTGATCCGGGCCAAGCTCGCCGTGACCGTGATGATCGGCCTGGCATCGATGGTGCTCGCCTTCGGGATCGGCGCGATCGGCAACGTCGTGGGCTCCGGCCTCCGAGGCGTCGACACCGTCTGGGATCTGTCCTTCACGTCGATCCTCTACATCGTCGGCGCGGACCTGATCGGGATGATGATCGGCTTCATGCTCGGCGTGCTGATGCGCAACTCACCGGGCGCCATCGTCACCTACTTCAGCTACTGGTTCGTGATCCCGACCATCTCCGGCCTCCTGGCCGCCAACCAGGACTGGTTCGAGAAGGCCCAGCCGTGGGTGGACTTCAACTACAACCAGGGGCAGATGTACGACGGAGGCTTCGACGCGACCAGCTGGGCACAGCTGGCCGTCACCGGCACGGTCTGGCTGCTGCTGCCACTCGCCTTCGGCCTCTGGCGCGTGGTGCGGGCCGAGGTCAAGTAGCCGCTGCGACGCGGGGCGCAGGACGTCATCCGGGCGGAGCCGACCATGGCTCCGTCCGGATGACGTTGCGGCGCCTCCGGCCTAGGGTCGGCGGGGTGATCGACCTCGAGCGGCTCGCCGCACACGCGCTGAGCCTCGACGGCGTCCGCGAACGGACGTCGGCCGGCCGGCGCGGGTGGTACGTCGATGGCCGGGTCGTGGCGCGTCAGGAGGACGACGACTTCGTGATGGTGCGGTCCGACTTCGACGAGCGCGAGCAGCTCCTGGTGGCGCACCCGGAGACGTTCTCGGTGCCACCGCACATGGAGAGCCACATGAAGGTCCTCGTCGACCTGGCGCGTGGCGACGAGCCCGCGGCTCTCGCCGCGGTCACGGCTGCGTGGGAGCTGCAGCGCCGGTGACCTCGACGCCGGGTCCGGCAACAGTGTCCACCGTGGCCCGGCCCCCATCGCGCGGGATACTGGCGCGATGACCGCCGCAGCGCCCGAGCCCACGCTCGTGGGCGACGTCTGGGGCGAGGCCCGGCCGCCATCCCTTCGAGGCATCGCCGTCGACGTGGCCGGCGCGGCCGTGTTCGCGCTGCTCCTCGGGCTGGTCGAGGCGTCCGTCTCGACGACATCGCTCGTGGCGACCCTCTTCCTGGGCCTGGCGCTGGCTATGCGACGGGCTTGGCTCCCCGGGATGGTGGGCGCGGCCCTGGCCGCGTCCGTGGTCCAGCTCGCGGGCTCGCAGGTGGCGGTCTTCGGCGACGCGGCGTACGCCGTGCTGTTCTTCACCCTCGGGACGCACCGCGCTTCCGCCGTACGCCGGTTCGGGCTGGCCTGCGTCGTGGTCGCGGTGGTCGTCGCGGGCATCTGGACGGGGATGACCGGTGGCACCGGCACCGGACAGTCGGCGACGTTCGCCGGGTTCGGGATGGCGGCACTGGCGACGGTTGTCACGGGTGGCGGCTGGATCGCGGGCTACCTGCGACGCCAGCGGCGCCAGGCGGTGCAGAGCAGGGTCGACGCGGGCATGGCCGCGGTGGAGCGACGCCGACTCGAGGAGCTCGTCGCCCAGGCCCAGGAGCGCGGCCGGATCGCGGCCGACATGCACGACGTCGTCGCGCACTCGTGGGCGGTCGTCGCCGCCCAGGCCGACGGCGCCCGCTACGTGCTGCGCACCGATCCCGACCGGGCCGAGGAAGCACTGGGGGTGATCGGCGAGACCGCGCGTACGGCGATGACCGACGTGCGCGCACTGCTCGCGCGGCTCCGGCACGGCGAGGGCCGGTCACCGCTCGTGCCCCCGGAGATCGACGACGTGATGGCCCGGATGCAGTCCTCGGGGATGGACGTGCGGCTCTCGTGTCGCGGCGAGCCGGCCGTGGTAGGCCCGGTGGTGGCGACGGCGCGGTTCGCGCTCTCCGAGTCTCTGACCAACGCCCTCAAGCACGGCGACCTGGCGCGGCCCGTCGCCGTCGAGGAGGACTGGCGACACGGGTACCGGCTCCGGGTCGTCAACGCACTGGCCCCTGGCCATCCGACCGCCGCGTCGTCCGGACACGGCCTGCGCGGCATGACCGAGCGGGTCGCCGACATGGGCGGCACGGTCCGCAGCGAGCCGTACGACGGCCGCTGGGTGGTCGAGGTGTCCATTCCCGCCGAGGTCCGGTGACCGTCCGATGACGGTGCGGGTCGCCCTGGTCGACGACCAGGCCATGTTCCGAACGGGCATCGCCATGGTGATCGACTCGCAGCCGGACCTCGCGGTCGTCGGCGAGGCCGCGGACGGCCGGGAGGCCGTCGCGCTGGTCGCCCGGACCCGCCCCGACGTGGTGCTGATGGACGTGCAGATGCCCGCGGTCGACGGGGTCGCGGCCACTCGGGCCGTGCTCGCGTCGTACGGCGAGGACGCGCCGAAGGTGCTGGTGCTGACGACGTTCGACCTCGACGAGGCGGCCGCATCCGCGATCGAGGCCGGTGCCAGCGGCTTCCTGCTCAAGGCGGCCGAGCCCGACTTCCTGCTGGCCTCGATCCGGGCCGTCGCCTCGGGCAGCCAGGTCGTCGCGGCGGGCGCCACCCGGCAGCTGTGGGAGCGGTTCCGCGCACGGCCGACCTCGAGTCCCGGTCCGGAGTACGACACGCTCACTGCCCGCGAGCGCGAGATCCTGGTTCGTGCGGCCGAGGGTCTGTCGAACGCCGAGATCGCGGCGGCGGAGTTCCTGGCCGAGGGGACGGTGAAGGTGCACGTGTCGCGCATCCTGGGCAAGCTCGGGCTCCGCGACCGGGTCCAGCTGGTCGTCTACGCCTACGAGCACGGCCTGGTCTGAGCGCGCTCCCCGGCGGCGTACCTCTCGAGAGGTACGCCGGGTCACCCCGTCAGCCAGATGTGCGGGGCCGCGAACGTTCCTAGCGTGGCGGCATGACCACGCAACCAGCGCCCGTCGTGGCGTTCCGCTCCGTCTCCAAGGTCTACGGCGCCGGCACGGCGCGCGTCGAGGCCCTCACCGACGTGACCGTCGACATCCGCGCCGGCGAGTTCACCGCCGTGATGGGCCCGTCCGGATCGGGGAAGTCGACGTTCATGAACCTGGCCGCCGGTCTCGACGACCCCACGGCCGGCGAGGTGTGGGTGGCCGGGCAGCCGCTGCACCGGATGGACGACGACGCCCGGACGCTGCTCCGTCGTGAGCACGTCGGCTTCGTCTTCCAGGCCTTCAACCTGGTACCGACCCTGACCGCCCTGGAGAACGTGCTGCTCCCCTTCGAGCTCGCCGGTCGCCGGCTCGGCCCGGACGAGCGCAGCCGGGTCGACAGCCTGATCTCCTCCCTCGGCCTCACCGACCGATCCGGGCACCGTCCCGGGGAGCTCTCGGGCGGGCAGCAGCAGCGCGTGGCGATCGCGCGGGCCTTGGCCACGCGGCCCCAGATCGTGGTCGCGGACGAGCCGACCGGCAACCTGGACACCCGCACCTCGCGTGAGGTGCTCACACTCCTGCGCACCGCGGCGCGCAAGTACGAGCAGACCATCGCGATGGTGAGCCACGACCCCGTGGCGGCGTCGTACGCCGACCGGATCCTGGTGATTGCCGACGGCCTGATCGTCGGTGACCACGCCGCCCTCAGCCCGCAGCAGATCTCGGACCTGCTGATCTCGCTCGAGGTCGGTGCCGCATGAGGCACGACCTCGTCCTCGGCAGCGCTCGCGAGCTCGGCACGGTCGGCCTGGTGGCGGGTCTGAGCGGCTGCTACGCCGGCGTCCTGGTCACCACCAGCAGCTTCCTCGCGGCGAGCAGCGAGCACCGCGCCGCCATGGGCGCCATCCTCCAGGTGGTCTCCACGGTGTTCATCCTGATCGCCGTGTACGTCGCTGCCGTGGTGATCGTCAACGCCGTCGACACGGTGCTGGCCGGACGGGTCACCCAGATCGCCCTCCTCCGCCTGCTCGGCGCCCGCGCGCAGTCCCTGCGTGGCACCGTGATGCGGGGCGTGGCCGTGGTCGGAGCCCTCGGTGCCGTCGCCGGGGCGGTCGCCGGCACGCTGGTCGCCGATGTGCTGCGCGTCTATCTGGTGCACGGCGGGCACCTCCCGGACACCAGCTACCCGATCACCGGCGCCTGGCTCGCCGCCCCGGTCGTCACCATCACGGCGGCCTCGGCCGTCGCGGGCTGGGCGGGATCGCGCAGCGTCCTCAAGGTCTCTCCGGCGGCCGCGATGAGCGGTGCGGCCGTCGCCGGGCCGGTGACGCGTCGGGTCGGGCGCATCCGCGCGGCGGTCTCGCTGCTGATGATCGCGTTCGGCGCACTACTGCTCCTCTTGGCGATGCTGCTGGGCGAGAACGGCGCCCTCGGGGGCTTCCTGGTCGCGTTCTTCGGCTCGGTGACGGTGTCGACGGGGCTTCTCGTCGGCGCCCGGCTGGTGATCCCGGGACTGGTCGGTCAGACGGGTCGGCTCCTCGGCCGGACACCGGAGGCCCGTATCGCCGGCCGCAACGCCGTCAAGGATCCGCTGCGCACCACGCGTTCGACGATGGGGCTGGTCATCGGCGTGACCCTGGTGACGACGTTCGCCTCGGGGTTGACCGCCCTGCGGCAGTCGGTGCACTCCTGGCCCGGCCTCAGCGCGGCCCAGGAGGCGCAGACCGAGAGCTCGATCACGACCACGACCCAGGTGCTCGTCGCCATCGTCGTGATCTCGTCGCTGATCTCGGCCGTGGGGTTCGTGAGCACGATGTCGCTGACGGTGATCCAGCGGCGCCGTGAGATCGGGCTGCTGCGGTCACTCGGGTTCACCCGACGTCAGGTACGCCGGATGATCACCCTGGAGTCGGCGGCCCTGTCCGCCACCGCCATCGGCTTCGGGATCGCCCTGGGGCTGGTCTTCGGCTCGGTCGGCGCCCAAGCACTGGTCGGGAGCCAGACCCGAGGCTTCGCCTGGGGCCTGCCCTGGCTGGTGCTGGCCGGGACCGTCGTCGGTGGCTTCGCACTCGTCGTCGTCGCGGCTCGTCCGCCGGCTCGCCGCGCCGTCCGGGTCACCCCGGTCGACGCCCTCCGGATGGAGTGAGGCACCGGGCCGGCCCCGAGTACTAGGACGTGTCTCCCAGCGGGACGGCGGGGGGCACGGGCTCCTCGTCCAGGAAGCCCGGCGCCACGACCCGCAGCCGCGCGAGCCCGTCGCGAGCGTGCGACTTCACCGCGCCGAGCGAGATGCCGAGCGCCTCGGCGGTCCCGGCCTCGGTGCAGTCGTCGAAGTAGCGCAGCACCAGCACGGCCCGCTGGCGCGGCGAGAGTGTCGAGAGTGCCGCGAGCAGGGCGCCCCGGTCGTCGGGGCGCTCGTCCGAGACGATCTCGGGGAGATCGGCCACCGATCGCTCGCGCCACCGTCTCCCCCGCCACCGGGTGACGCTCTCGCGGGCCAGGACCCGTCGTACGCACGGCTCCGGGTGGGCCGCGATCCGGCTCCACTTCGGTACGAAGCGGAGCAGGGTCGTCTGGACCAGGTCCTCGGCGTCGTGATGGCTTCCGGTCAGCAGGTAGGCAGACCGCAGGAGCGCCGGGCGGCGGGCGGCAACGAACTCCTCGAAGCCCTCCTGCCCCCGGTCAGGCCCGGACACGACGCCTCCAGACCACGAGCGCGATGCCGCCGAGCAGGAGGAAGCCGACCACGAGGCCTGCCTCGAGCCGCTGGTTGATCGGGTGCGGAGGCGCCGGGAAGTCCCGGGTCGGAGCGCCCAGCAGGGACGTCGCGAACATCGCCCCCCAGCTGGTTTGCGCGTCGCTCATCCGCGCGACCCGGACCACCTCGCCGCTGGCGACGTCGACGCTGTCGAGGTCGTACCGCGCCCGCGGATCCTCCGGCACCGGGGAGTCGAGTTGCGACACCTGGTTCACGACCAACACGTGCTGGTCGTCCGCCCAGCCGACGATCTGCGGCCAGTGCACGTCGGCTCGCACCGGGGCCAAGCGGGTCCGCCGGCCCTCGCGTGCCACGTCGCCGACCATCAGGGTGCTGCTCGCAGCGGTCCGGTGGACGGCCGCGAGCCGGAGGCCCGAGGGAGAGATGGCCGCGGGCGTGATGGTCCGCGCGTCCCGGTCGAGCCTGACGCGCTGCACCTGTCCGTGGTGGGCCGGGTCGAGGTAGAAGAACCCGTCGCGGCCGGACAGGTACAGCCCAGCGGTCGCGGTCGCTCCCACCCGGAGGGTGAGGTGGGTCGGGATCGGGCGGGGATCACCCTGACCGAAGTGCCACAGGTACGACGTACCCCCGGCCCGGAAGGCGACGGCGTCGTCGCCGTTCCACGTCACGGTGTTCAGGCCGAGCGTCCCGGACGGGGAGGCCCAGCGGTCAACGTGGCCGGTGACGGTGTCGTAGATCGCCACCCCGTTGATCACCTGGTGGCCGCCCGACTCGAACCCGGCGAAGCACGACACGTGGCGACCGTCCGGCGACAGCCCGTCCACGTCGAGGCAACCGGGGATCTCCAGGTAGTGGTAGGCGCCGGTCGTCGCCGAGACGCCCACCATCGCCCAGTGGTAGTGGGGCCAGCCCCCTCTCTTGCCTGGGATCAGCATCGACAGTTGACCCGGCGGGCGGTCACCCCATCCGCTCAGCCACGGGCTGGGGTGGTAGATCGCGCTCGGCAGCGCCGGCGTCGAGTCGGAGCCGGCGTACCCCGGCGAGGACGCACGATGGACCGCGAAGCCGGCCACCACGAAGAGCGCGACCAGGGTCACGACGCCCACGACGCCGGTGCCGATCCGGCGGCTGCGGGCGCGGCGCCGTCCCTCCGCCCAGATCCCGGGCGCGACCGGGCTGACGGGGGCGTCCACGGCGAGGTCCGCGAACCGTTCCTGCAGCGTGGGCATGGCTCCTCCAGGGTGCTCGCCCACTCTTACGCGACGAGCGGCCCCGAAGGAGGGGTTCCGCGAGCTTTTCTCGAGTCGCGTCTCAGGCTCGAAGCAGGTTCCGGAGGACGTACTGCATGATCCCGCCGTTGCGGTAGTAGCCGGCCTCACCCGGGGTGTCGATCCGGACCGTCGCCTCGAACTCGTCGGTGCGTCCGTCCTTGTCGATCCTCACCGTCACGGTGCGCGGCGTGATGCCCTTGTTGAGCTCGGTGATCCCCGCGATCGAGATCGTCTCCTCGCCGGTCAGCCCCATGTCGTCGGCGGTCTTGCCCGCCGGGAACTGCAGCGGCAGCACGCCCATGCCGATCAGGTTGGACCGGTGGATGCGCTCGTACGACTCGGCGATGACGGCCTGCACCCCGAGCAGCGCCGTACCCTTGGCGGCCCAGTCGCGAGAGGAGCCGGAGCCGTACTCCTTGCCGGCCAGCACGATCAGCGGGATCCCCGCCTTCTGGTAGCTCTGCGAGGCCTCGAAGACCGACGTCACCTCCCCGCCCCGGGTGAAGTCGCGGGTGAAGCCGCCCTCGGTGCCGGGCGCGATCTGGTTGCGCAGACGGATGTTGGCGAACGTGCCCCGGATCATCACCTCGTGGTTGCCACGGCGCGACCCGTAGGAGTTGAAGTCTCGCTGCTCCACGCCGTGCTTCGAGAGGTACTTCCCCGCCGGACTGTCCTTCTTGATCGCGCCCGCCGGGCTGATGTGGTCGGTGGTCACCGAGTCGCCCAGCTTGAGCAGCACGCGCGCACCTTCGATGTCGGCCACCGGCTCGGGCTCGTCGGGCATCCCGTCGAAGTACGGCGCCTTCCGGACGTACGTCGAGTCCGCCGCCCAGGCGAAGGTGTCGCCCTCGGGCGTCGGCAGCTCCCGCCAGCGCTGGTCGCCGGCGAACACGTCGGCGTAGTCGGTGCTGAACATCTCGGCGGTGATCGCCTCACCGATCACCTGCTCGACCTCGCCCGGCGCCGGCCAGATGTCGGCAAGGAACACGTCGTTGCCGTCGGCGTCCTGCCCGAGCGGGTCCTTGAACAGGTCTACCTCCATCGAGCCGGCCAGAGCATAGGCGACGACGAGCGGAGGGGACGCGAGGTAGTTCATCTTCACGTCGGGGTTGATCCGGCCCTCGAAGTTGCGGTTGCCCGACAGCACGCTGACCACGGCCAGGTCCTTCTCGTTGACGGCCGCGCTGACCTCCGGGATGAGCGGCCCGGAGTTGCCGATGCACGTCGTACAGCCGTAGCCGACGAGGTTGAAGCCGAGCTTGTCGAGGTACGGCGTGAGGCCGGCGCGCTCGTAGTAGTCGCTGACGACCTTCGAGCCGGGCGCCAGCGTCGTCTTCACCCACGGCTTGCGGTGCAGCCCCCTCTCCACGGCCTTCTTGGCCAGCAGGGCGGCCGCGATCATCACGCTCGGGTTGGAGGTGTTGGTGCAGGAGGTGATCGCGGCGATGCTGACCGCGCCGTGACCGATCTCGAAGGTCTCACCGTCGAGCGTCACCGACGCCTTCGTCCCGGAGTCGTCGGTGTAGTCCTTCAGCGCCTTGTCGAACGCCTCGACGGCCTTGGTCACCTCGATCCGGTCCTGCGGCCGCTTCGGGCCGGCGATCGAGGGGACGACCTCCGTCAGGTCGAGCTCGAGCCGCTCGCTGTAGCGCGGCTCCACGTAGCTTGACGCCGCCGGATCGTGCCAGAGACCCTGCTCCTTCGCGTACGCCTCGACCAGGGCGAGCTGCTCGTCGGTGCGACCGGTCAGCCGGAGGTACTCCAAGGTCTGCTGGTCGATCGGGAAGACCGCGATCGTCGAGCCGAACTCGGGGCTCATGTTGCCGATCGTGGCGCGGTTGGCGACCGGGAGTGCCGACACACCGTCGCCGTAGAACTCCACGAACTTCCCGACCACCCCGTGGTGGCGCAGCATCTCGGTGATCGTGAGGACCAGGTCCGTCGCGGTCGAGCCCTCGGGCAGCTCGCCGGAGAGCTTGAATCCGACCACGCGCGGGATCAGCATGCTCACCGGCTGGCCGAGCATCGCGGCCTCCGCCTCGATGCCGCCCACACCCCAGCCGACCACGCCGATGCCGTTGACCATCGTGGTGTGGGAGTCGGTGCCGACGCAGGTGTCACAGTAGGCAACAGGCAGGCCCGGTTCACCCTGCGTGGATGCTGTGGCGTCCGCGTCACGGACCATGACGACGCGGGCGAGGTGCTCGATGTTGACCTGGTGGACGATGCCGGTGCCCGGAGGCACCACCTTGAAGTCGGCGAAGGCACCCTGACCCCAGCGCAGGAACTGGTAGCGCTCCCTGTTGCGCTCGTACTCGATCTCGACGTTGCGCTCGAACGCCTCCGGCGTACCGAAGACGTCGGCGATCACGGAGTGGTCGATGACCAGCTCGGCCGGCGCGAGCGGGTTGATCTTGGTTGCGTCGCCGCCGAGCTCGGCCATCGCCTCGCGCATGGTGGCGAGGTCGACGATGCACGGCACCCCGGTGAAGTCCTGCATGATGACACGCGCCGGGGTGAACTGGATCTCCTTGTCGGGGTCGGCCTCGGGGTCCCAGCCGGCGAGCGCCTTGATGTCCTCGGCAGTGATGTCGGCACCGTCCTCGGTGCGCAAGAGGTTCTCGAGCAGGACCTTCAGCGAGTACGGCAGACTCTGCACGTCCAAGCCGTCTCCGGTGACGGCCGACAGCCGGTAGATCTGGTAGCTCTGGTCACCGACCTCGAGCGTGCCCTTGGCTCCGAAGCTGTCGTTGCTCGTCATCCGCGCATCTCCTCGTGCATCGCCGTGTCCCCCATCTTGCCGCCGCTGTCACCGCCGTCGACAGGTGGGTAGATATCTTGATATCAAGATACATCTCGACGGTGATGCCGCTCAAACCGGGAGCTTGTCGCCGCGCTGCTCGAGCAACCGGACCGGCGCGGTGAGCCGCCACGCCTCGAAGACCAGCTCGGCGAGCTCGTCGCGCTGGACAGCCTCGAGATGGACCACCACCCAGCCGAAGCCTCCGGCGTTGTACTGCACCTCGAACACCTCCGGGCGCTCGGCGACCAGCGCCTCCTGCTCGGCGACCGTCTGCTTGAGACCTACGGTGTTGGTCGGCTCCCAGAGGTAGCCGAAGGTGCGGCCCGCCACCTCGAACCTGGTGTGCCGGTCGAACTCGCTCATCGACACCTCCTCGAGCTGACCGATCAGGTCACGCGCGTGGTCGGTGTCGCAGGGCATGCCACGAGCCTGGCACACCTCTCCGACGGGTGTTCATCGGCTCTTGCGGTGAGCGGTCTGGTCCTTCTTGGACATCCCGACGTACGACTTGAACGGCGCACCCGCCTTGAACGCCGGCACCTGGGAGCGAGCGATCCGGATCGTGTCGCCGGTCTGCGGATTGCGTCCGCGACGAGCGGCTCGGGTCCGACGCTCGAAGGTGCCGAACCCGGGAATCGTGACCCGCTCTCCGGCCGCTACCGCGTCGGTGATCGCGTTGAGAGCGGCCCTGAGCGCTTCGTCGGCCTGGCGCCTCCCCAGCCCGGTGTCCTGGGCGATCTTCTCGACGAGCTCGGTCTTGTTCATCAGGTTCCTTCCGATCGGGAGGAACCCTCGTACCCGAAGTTCCCGATCTCATCGGCCGATCCCGAGGCGCCGGCCACCCGTGACGGCCGCTGACCCGCCCTTCCTGGCCCGAACCGGTTACGCGGGGGAACCGTCAGCCCCGCTCCACCAGCGCCACGCACTCGACGTGGTGGGTCATCGGCAGCGCATCGGCCGACTTGAGCGTGGATGCGAATCGTTGCGTGCCGCGGCCCAGCCTGGGCACCTGCAGAACTTCAACAGCGTTTCGTGGACGGGTGCTGAGGCGTTCAACACCGCCAACGACTGGGTCTATCTCGACTCCACACACGAGCAAATCAACATCACGATGA
>JAICSC010000388.1 GCA_025937085.1 Nocardioides sp. | reverse complement strand
CGTACGCGTCGTCCTACCGCAGCCTCTGTGAGGACCACGGGTACGCCGTGGCGCGCATCGACGTCCGCGGCACGGGCTCGTCCCCAGGTGACGCCGTGGACGAGTACCCGGAGGCGGAGCAGCGGGACCTGCCCGACGCCTTCGCCTGGCTGGCGGCCCAGGACTGGTGCGACGGCCAGATCGGGATGTGGGGCACGTCGTACTCCGGGTTCAACTCCCTGCAGATCGCGATGGAGCGGCCGCCTGGGCTGAAGGCGATCTGCGCGATCTTCGCCACCGACGACCGGTGGACCGATGACGTGCACTGGCGCGGTGGGGCACTCCGGTTGGTGGACCTCGTCGACTACGACCACTACATGACGGCGATGTGCGTCCTCCCGCCGGTGCCGGCCGTGTGGGGTGAGGGGTGGCAGGAGGAGTGGCAGCGTCGGCTCGAGACCAACGAGCCCTGGCTGCTCACCTGGCTCAGGGAGAACCGGCACGGTCCCTACTGGGACCACGGCTCGGTGCGCCTGGGGGGAACGACGTCGGGCTACGAGCGGATCGGCTGCCCCACGATGATCGTGGCCGGCTGGGCGGACGGGTACCGCAACAACTCGTTCCGGACCGTCGCCGAGCTCGCCCGACATGACATCCCGCACCGACTCCTCGCCGGGCCCTGGGCACACGCCGACCCCGCGACCGCGATGCCCGGCCCGCGGATCGACTTCGACGCCGAGCTGGTCGCGTGGTTCGACCACTGGCTGCGCGGGAAGGGCGAGCACGAGGACCGCTGCGACGTCTTCGTCAGGGAGTCCACCAAGCCCGAGATCGACCTCGACCTGCACGAGGGTCGCTGGGTGACGCTGCCCTCGATCCCTCCGGTCACGCCGATGACGCTCGACCTGCACGCTCCGGCGACGCTCGCCGTCGCGCCCGACGTCGGGACCTCCGCATGGATCGACTGCGCCGGGCACCTGCCATGGGGCCTCTCCGGTGACCAGCGTCTCGACGACGAGCGGTCCCTGACCTGGGAGGTCGAGCCCCCGCCGGCTCCGGTAGTCGGGCATCCGGTCTTCCAGGCGCGGATGTGGGCGACGCAGCCCGCCGCGTCCCTGTCGGTCAAGCTCTGCGACGTCTTCCCGGACGGCACCTCGGCACTCGTCTCACGCGGAACCCTCGACCTCGCCTACCGCGACGGCGTGCACGGCGAGCCCTCCCCGCTCGTGCCGGGCCACGAGGTGCAGGTCGAAGTGGTGCTCGACGCGTGCGCCTACCAGTGGACGCCGGGCAACACGTTGCGTGTGTCGGTCGCCGGCGCGGACTGGCCGAACACCGTCGCGCCACCGGCTCCGGTCTCGCTCACCCTGCGGACCGCGTCGGTGACGCTGCCCTTCCTCGACGGCGAGCACCCAGAGCCGACCTTCGGTCCCGGCGCCGAGCACTCCTCCGAGAGCACGGACGGCGTGGGCTGGTCACTCCACCACGACGTGCTGTCACGCGTCACCTCGGCGACGACCCGTTCCGACTCGCGCTATCCCACGCCGTACGGCGGGACGGCGCACGAGCTCTACCTCGGCGAGGTCTCGGTCGACATCCGCAGCTTCGCGCAGAAGGCGTGGGCCAACACGGTCTACGACCTCACCTGGCCGGGCATCGAGGTCACCGTGAGATCGACGATGACGCTCGACGTCACGGCCACGTCGTACGACGTGAAGATCTGGACCCAGGCCGTCCTGGACAACGACTCGATCAGCGAGCGGACCTGGCAGGAGTCGATCCCGCGCTGACCCATGAAGCGACCGCTACGAACTGAGATGCAACTCACGCCCGAAGCGGTCGCTACAGTTCTTCATCGGGGGCGCCGGCCTGTCATGATTTGGGAAGCGAGAGGTCCTCGCTGAATCTCTGAAAGAAGCACCATGTCGCACGTCACCCTGGCCGCGTCCACGCCGACCACGAAGGTCGCCCGTCTTGCCGCGGCGGTACGCCGGAGCTGGACCGAGGCTCGCTACACCGACCGTCGCCTGATGGAGATCCGGACCAACCTCACCCGCCACTCCGGCTGACCTTCGACGTCGCGAGGGTTCAGCCCTCGCTCGGCGGGCGGCGCTCGAGACCACGCCGCGCGACCCTCGGTGGTGTCCTGTCGTCGGTCGAGCCCGTCGAGACCACGGCCCCCGGGAACCGCGGAGATGCTGGTCACCGTCACCGTCGACGTCGGGCCACCGGCAACCTCACCGCCGGCAGCCGGCCCGCCCGCCGCCGGGCTGCTCCTTGTGCCTGCGGCCCCACGTTCGGCTCTGTACGACGATCGGCCACCGCCGTCGGTCGAGCCGGTCGAGACCACGCGGACGGCGCTCGGTGGTTGAGGAGCGAGCTCTGCGAGCGTTGGTTCCCGAGGAGGCGAGGGACGAGCCGTCTCGAAGGGCTCGAAACCACCGGTGACCGGGGTGGTGGTTTCGAGACGCCAGCGGGCGCCTTCCTAGTCCGACTACTCGGGAGCCGCGGCGAACGGACTCCTCGAAAGTTTTCGAGAAAGTTGGGCGGGTGCTGTGGAGAACCCGGGTTCTGGGACCTCGGCTGTCGGTGGCCCGTGATCCAATACTGGTATGAGCACGAAGGCAGCAGCACAAGCAGCACCCGAGGCGCGGCCGGAGTCGGCCGCCGGG
>JAICSC010000387.1 GCA_025937085.1 Nocardioides sp. | reverse complement strand
GGCCTGACGTGGTGGTGGTGGGGGCTGGGATCGCGGGCCTCAGCGCGGCCCGCGACCTGGCGGCGGCCGGGTTGACTGTGCTCGTCCTGGAGGCTGCGCCGGTCGTGGGGGGCAAGCTCCGGCTGGCGTCCGTCGCCGGGGTCGAGGTCGACGTCGGCGCGGAGTCGATGCTGGCCCGTCGCCCGGAGGCGGTCGGGTTGGCGTCCGAGCTCGGCATCGAGGTCGTGCATCCGGCGGCGGGCTCCGCTCAGCTGTGGACCCGGGGCGCGCTGCGGCCGCTCCCGCGGACCCTGCTCGGCGTACCGCTCGACCTGGGGGCGCTCACGGCCTCGGGCGTCCTCTCCGACGAGGGCCTGGACCGGGTGAGGCACGAGACGGCGGTGCCGCTCGGCGACGAGGACGTCTCCGTCGCCGAGCTGATCGGGGCCCGACTCGGCCCGGAGGTCGTCGACCGGCTGGCGGAGCCGTTGCTCGGCGGGGTGTACGCCGGTCGCGCGACGAACCTGTCCGCCCGGGCCGCGATCCCGCAGGTGGTCTCGCTGCTGCGGGAGCACGGCTCGTTGCTCGCTGCCGCCGCGGCCGTGCCGCCGGCCTCGGACGAGCCGGTGTTCGCCGGGATCGAGGGCGGTCTCGGTCGGTTGCCTCGCCTGCTTGCCTCCGAGCTGCGGGTGCGGGCCTCGGCCACCGTGCGTGGCCTCGCGCGGACCTCGTCGGGCTTCCGGCTGACCGTGGGCTCGGCGCGGGCTCCGGAGCAGGTGGAGACCGGACGGGTCGTGCTCGCCACCCCCGCGGCGGCTACGGCGCGCCTGCTGGCCGAGGTGGCCCCGGCCGCCGCCCGCGAGCTGGCCGCGGTCGAGTACGCATCGATGGCGATCGTCACCCTGGCCGTCCCCGACCTGGAGGTCGGCGGCTCGTCGGGGTTCCTGGTCCCGGCCGTGGACGGCCGACGGATCAAGGCGGCGACGTACTCGTTCTCGAAGTGGGCGTGGATCGGGAAGGCCTCGGACCTGCGCATCCTGCGCGCCTCGATCGGGCGTCACCGGGAGGAGGCGTCGCTCCAGGCTCCCGACGACGAGCTGGTTGCCGGGGTCGTCGCGGACCTCGAGCTGGCCACCGGCCGTCGGGTCGTGCCGGCCGACGCGCACGTGCAGCGCTGGGGCGGGGCCCTGCCTCAGTACGCCGTCGGGCACCTCGACCGGGTCTCGCGGATCCGCGCAGCCGTCGACGGCGTCCCGGGGCTCGCGGTGTGCGGCGCGGCCTACGACGGGGTCGGGATCCCGGCCGTGATCGGCTCGGCCCGGCGTGCTGCCGCTTCTGTGCTCGCGGCAGAATGAGGGGCATGGGCCAGCCGACGCAGGAGCAGACGAACGCCGCACGTACCCGGGAGCTCAACGACATGGTCCGCTACACGATGTGGTCGGTGTTCCGGTTGGTGGAGCCGTTCGGGACGGCCGACGCCGCGGACCGGGCGGCCGAGGCGGTGGAGGTCTCGGAGCTGTTCGAGAAGCTCGCCGCCGACGATGTCGTGGTGCGCGGGACCTACGACGTGTCCGGGATCCGGGCCGACGCCGACATGATGGTCTGGTGGCACGCGCCGGCCAGCGAGCAGCTCCAGTCGGCGTACAACCGGCTGCGGAGCACGACCTTCGGTCGCCGGCTCGCGCCGGTCTGGTCGCAGATGGCGCTGCACAGGCCGGCCGAGTTCAACAAGAGCCATCTCCCGTCGTTCCTGGCCGACGAGGACCCGAAGGGACACGTCTGCGTGTACCCGTTCGTGCGGTCCTACGAGTGGTACCTGCTCGAGGACACCGAGCGGCGCCGGCTGCTCGCCGAGCACGGGCAGATGGCGCGGCAGTACCCCGACGTGCGCGCCAACACGGTGTCGTCGTTCGCGCTCGGGGACTATGAGTGGATCCTCGCCTTCGAGGCCGACGAGCTGGCGCGGATCGTCGACCTGATGCGACACCTCCGTGGCTCCGAGACCCGACGCCACGTGCGGCTCGAGGTCCCCTTCTACACCGGCGCCCGCACGTCGGTCGCCGACCTCCTCGCCCGGCTTCCGTAGCGGCCCCGAAATCCCCGCCTGAGCGCCTGAGCGGGGATTTCTGCACTTGTCGGCCTCGATCCCCCCAACAAGTGTGGACGTACCCCTCCAGGTGTTACTGGTGTGACGTCTCGGAGTCAGCCGGCTCGAGAGAGAGCGACACGGAGTTGATGCAGTAGCGGTCGCCGGTCGGGGTGCCGTAGCCGTCGGGGAAGACGTGTCCCAGGTGGGAGCCGCAGTTCGCGCAGCGCACCTCGACCCGCTTCATCCCTTGGGTGTTGTCCTCGAGGTACTCCACGGTGTCTGCCCCGTCGGATGTGCGCAGCGGTTGGTAGAAGCTCGGCCAGCCGCACCCGGAGTGGAACTTGGTGTCGGACTCGAACAGCTTGGCGTGGCACGCCTTGCAGGAGTAGACGCCTTTGGTCTCCGTGTCGGTGTACTCCCCTACGAACGGGCGCTCCGTGCTGGCCTGGCGCAGCACGGCGTACTCCTCGGCCGACAGCTCCTCACGCCACTGCTCGTCGGACTTCTCCACCTGGTAGGTCATGTCTCCAGGCTACCGGCGAGCACCAGGGTCGGCCGGCCGCGGACGATAGCCTGAGGCGCATGCCGAAGACG
>JAICSC010000217.1 GCA_025937085.1 Nocardioides sp. | reverse complement strand
GCCATCTGGGCGCCCGACACGGTTAGTGACGACAGGGTCGTCGCGCCCGCCGTGATCCCCACGACCGTGGCGTCATACCCGGGGCTGTCGGGCGATGAGGTCAGCACCGTGCTGTCCGTCGCCGCGCCCTCGATAGTCACGGACTTGGATCCGGGTTGCACCCTCCCGTCGAAGGTCCCGGCACCGACGTGGATGGTGGTGCCCGAGTCGGCGGCCAGGTCGATCGCGTGCGCGATCGTGGCGCACGCGGAGTCCACGGTGGTGCAGTCGTTGGCGTCGCTGCCCCCGTTGTCGACCGTCGCGACGTACAGGTCCGTCGGACCCACGGCGTACGACGGATCGGCGGGCAGCGCCACCGCGACCACGGCGGCTCCCAGCACGGCGATCCAGCGACGGACGGACATGACGCTCCCTCCCGAGACGGCGGTATCCACTCTCAGCGGCACTCTCAGCGGCACTCTCAGCGGCACGCTCACGGGCGGAGCGCCGGCAGGGGCAGTGTGCACCACCGGAGGATCGGTGTCCTGGGTTTCCGCACCGACGACTCGGGTACGCACCTGACGAGAACACCCAGCGACGGAGCGAGGAGCGCACGATGGCTGATCTGAACGGCAGGACCATCGCCTTCCTGGTGGCGACCGAAGGCGTCGAGCAGGTGGAGCTCACGGAGCCGTGGGCCGCGGTTTCGTGGAGTCCGACCGGCCGGTGGCCGCGATCTGCCACGCCCTGTGGACCCTGGTCGAGGCCGACGTCGTCCGCGGGCGCCGGATGACGTCGTGGCCCAGCCTGCGGACCGACCTCCGCAACGCCGGCGCCGAGTGGGTGGACGAGGAGGTCGTCGTCGACGGCTGGCTCGTCACCGGTCGCAAGCCGGATGACCTGCCGGCGTTCAACGAGGCGATGCTGGAGCAGTTCGCCGGTTGACGTGACAGAACCAGACCCCCCGGCTGACTGCTCAACCAGAGGGCCCGTCCACCGCCCGCGGGCGGATACGGGTCCCGTGCCCACCCTGCTCGACTCGAAACAAGTGATCCCGACATGAACCGGCCATCCCCTCGCGCGGCGTACTTCTGGCTGATGGGGACGTGCATCGCCCTGATTGTTCTGGCCTGGAACGTCGTCCGCCTGTGGTCCGTGCCGATTGCCGTCGGGATGAGTGTGGCCGCGGCCCTCATCCCGCCCGTGGCCGCCATGTGGGCCGGGCGCGGGCGCGGCGGCGGCTGAGCTGAGCCTGAATCCGCGAAGGTGAGAGCGAGTCAGCCCCGCAGCGTCCGTGCGAGCAGGCCCTCGAGCTCGACGAACGAACGCTCGGCACCCGCCTCCTGGTAGGCAGGCGTGTCTTTCATCGAGTATCCGTGGGACGCGCCGGCATAGATCTCGTTCGTGGCCGTCACGCCTGCGGCGTCGAGGGCCGCGCCCAGTCGCGCCACCGCGGCCTCGTCCATCGACCGGTCGCCGTCGGCGTGCCCGAAGACGTACTCGGCGTGTGTGCCGGACACGAGCAGGTGCGGGCTGTCCGGGTCGTCCTCGACGGCGAGTGCGGCCCCGTGGAAGCCGGCGACCGCCACCACGTCGTCGTCCACCCCCGCGGCCCGGACGGCCAGCCGGGCGCCCATGCAGTACCCGAGCGTCCCGACCTCCGCGCCGTCGGCGTGCTCGCGGAGCGCCGCCAGGTACGCCGGAATGTCGCGACGGGCGCGCTCGGGAGTCAGGTGATCGATCCGCGACCGCGCCCTGGCGAAGAAGCTCGCCGCCTCGCCCGGCTCGGTCAGGTCCACGGACGGCGAGGGCGAGGTCTCGGCGATGGTGCCGTCCCGATGGAAGACGTTCGGGGCCAGCACCGTGTAGCCCCAGGCGGCCACGCGGTCGGCCATCTCCGAGATCTGCGGGCGGATCCCGTGGACGTCCATGAACATCAGTACTCCGGGGCCGCTTCCGGTGAGGTACGCCTCGGCCGGTCCGTCGGGGGTCTGGATCTCGATGAGGGTCACGTCCCACACGTTAGATCGGAGAACCAGAAGCCGGGCCGGCATGACTGACCGGGACCTGAGGCGGTACCTTCGGGGCTCGGACGGCGCAGACACGCCCCAGGTATCAGGACCACTCGCGCGTGTCTCCTGTGGGGGTGTGATGGCCACGCACGACGCACCGGGAGGACCCACCTCCTCGGCGTTGTACGACGCTGCGACGGACGCGTTCCGGCGCTGGCGCACAGGGGATGACCCTGCCCTCGACGATCTCGTGCGGATCATGAGCCCGGTCCTGTGGCACGTCGTACGAGCCACGGGCCTCGACCGCGAAGCCACCGAGGACGTCGTGCAGAACACCTGGCTCACGCTGGTGCGCTCGGCGGACTCGGTCCGGGACGCGCAGGCCATCACCCGTTGGCTCTGCACGGCAGCTCGCCGGGAGGCTTGGCGGGTCAGCAAGCTGGGGACCCGCACCCGGCCGGTGGAGGACGACGTGCTCGACGCCCGGCTGCCGGCCCAGACCTCGCCCGAGTCGGAGGTGGTCGCCGGCGACGAGAGTGCGCTCCTCTGGCAGGCCCTCTCACGACTCCCCGGGCGGTGCCAGAAGCTCCTGCGCATCGTCGCCTGGGAGCCCAGGCCGGACTACTCCTCGGTGGCCGACAGCCTCGAGATGCCGATCGGCAGCATCGGGCCGACCCGCCGCCGTTGCCTCGACAAGCTCCGGGTCGAGCTCGGAGGCGCGACATGACCGTCTCGGACGAGGAGCTCCTGCGCGCGATCGCGGACCTCTACGCCGATATCGACCCCACCCCGGCGGATCTCGTCGACGGTGCGCTCGCCCGCCTCGCCGTGCAGGACCTCGAGACCGAGTTCGAGCTGTTCACCCTGGTGCAGCCCGTCGACATCCAGGTCGGGACCCGACTCGACGCCGAGCCGGAGACGAGTGCGACCGTCGCGCTGGAGTTCGCGGGATCGGCGTACCGCGTGCTCGTGCGGGTCAGCGACACCGACGACGGTGTGCGGCGACTCGACGGCTGGGTCGTCCCGGCCCTGCCGATGCGCGTCTTCCTCGGTCCGCCGGGAGATGCGCCGGCGGACACCCGGCAGAGCGCGTACGCCGACCGCGAGGGCCGGTTCGAGTTCCCCGCCGCGATGCGGGGCGAGGTCCGGCTGTGGCTGTTGCCGCAGGGCGCCCGGGGCGAGGACGCGTCAGCTCCGCCGTTCGTCACGCCACCGTTCCTGGTCTGACCGCTAGTCGTCGGCCGCTGGGACGCCGGCGGCGAATTCTTGGCGAACTCCTGGCGGCGAGGTGTATCAGGACGCGCCTGACGCTCTCTTGACGATCAGAGCCGGGATCGCTGATTCGGGGGAACAGCGGCCCCGGACTCTGAGGAGAAGCGCCGCCCGGTCACCGCGTTTGACGGAGGGCCGCGCCGGGCCGGGTCGCGGAGCACTGGGGGGATGCCCCGCGACCCGGCCCTCTCTCACGGACCCTTCGCCACCGGTGGCTGCTTTTCGTCGACCAGTCGCTGGACGTGCGGCGCCCACCAGCCGTCGTACCTCTGCTGGAGCTGCGCGATCCGCCAGTCGCCCCCCTCGACCATCTGGCGGCATCGGTAGCTCGGGCAGTGGCAGCGCAGGAACCAGTCCGGCTCGGCGATGCTCATCGCGTAGTCGACGACCAGCTCGGTTCCGTCGGGCACGTCGGTGATGGCGCCCAGCGCGAGCTCGTTCAGCCAACCGAGGTTCGGGTCGCAGGCATGGTTGGGAAAGCCGGATCCGAGGCTCGCCAGCGCCGAGGCGCCGAACGGGGCGGCAGCCAGCCGGAGGACGACGGTGTGCGCCGGGATGGGCGCTGTCGCGAACATCCCTCGCCCGGCGATGTCCGAGGCCCTGACCTCGACCGCCGGGTGCAGCCACCCGTCCGGCTCGGCCTCAGGCACCAGCGAGACTCTCGGCCAGAGCGTCGAGGAGCCGGTCGACGTCGCGGTCGTCGTTGTACGGCGCCAGCCCGATCCGCAGCCCACCGGCGCTGCCCAGCCCCAGTCGCCGGGACGCCTCGTAGGCGTAGAACGACCCGGCCGGCGCGTTGACGTTGCGCGATGCGAGGTGCCGGCGGACGTCCTGCGGGTCGCGGCCGGCGAACGTCGCCAGCAGCGTCGGGGTGCGGCGTGCGGCGCGGGAGTGGAGGATGACGCCCGGGAGCTCGGCCATCGCGGCCTCGATCCGGGCGCGGAGGCGGTCCTCGTGCGCCTCGAGGGCGGCGTACGACGCGACCAGCCGCTCGCGCCGGGACCCCTCGCCGGGCACGAGCTCGGCCAGGAAGTCGACCGCCGCGGTCGTGCCGGCGAGAAGCTCGTAGGGCAGGGTGCCGAGCTCGAAGCGATCGGGGATCGCATCGGCGGCCGGCACGAGCTTGTCCGGCTTCAGCGGCTCGAGGGCCTCCGGCCGAGCGGCGAGGACACCGCAGTGCGGGCCGAGGAACTTGTAGGGCGAGCAGGCGAGGAAGTCGGCTCCGAGCGCCGACAGGTCGACCGACGCGTGGGCGGCGTGGTGCACGGCGTCGACGTACACCTGCGCGCCGGCGGCGTGCGCCAGCTCGGCGATCACGGGTACGTCGGGACGGGTGCCGATCAGGTTGGAGGCGGCGGTGACCGCGACCAGCCGGGTCCGTCCGGAGAGCACCGACTCCACCCGACCCGGATCGAGCTCGCCGGTCTCGGGGTCGAAGTCCGCCCATCGCACGGTGGCACCCGCGCGCTCGGCGGCGATCGTCCAGGTGCGCACGTTGGCGTCGTGGTCGAGCCGCGTCACCACGACCTCGTCGCCCGGGCCCCAGTGCCGCGCCAGGGTACGCGCCAGGTCCATCGTCAGCTGGGTCATCGAGCGGCCGAAGACGATGCCGCGGGGATCCGCGTTCAGCAGATCGGCCATGGCCGCCCGACCCTCTGCCACGGCACGCGAGGCGTTGCGCTCCGCCGCCGTGACGTCTCCTTCGTTGGCGAGTGGGTTGACGAGCGTGTCGTGGACGGCACGCGCCACGACGTCCGGGGTCTGCGAGCCGCCCGGCCCGTCGAAGTGGGCGGCGCCGAGCCCCTCCCCCTCACCCAGCTGGGGGAAGTGGGACCGAGCCCGCGCGACGTCGTACGTCGTGCCGGTGCCGGCGGTGGACGCGGTGGAGACGGTGTCGCTCACGCGGCCATTGTGCTGCGCCCTGACCAACGGCCGCACACCAGTAGGCTCGGCCGAGACCGCGCAGACCCGCGACAGGAGAAGCCAAGGTGCCGTCGTTCGTCCGGATGCCACGCAACGAGAGCGTGCTCACACAGTTCGGTCCGTATCTCAGCATGCTCAACCTGGGGGACCGGAGCACATCGCTGCAGCGGGGCGTGGCAGCGAACGGACTGTCCGGCTTCGAGAGGTCGACGCAGGCGACCCTGCTCACGCTTGTGCAGCTGGCCGGCCGCAGGCCCGTCGAGTTCTTCGACATCGGCGCTCACGTCGGCATGCACTCGCTGCTCATCGCCACCATCTTCCGCGACGCTGTACACGCGACCGGTTTCGAACCCACCCCGCTCACCGCCTCGATCTTCCGGTCCATTGCTGCGGCCAACCAGCTCCCCATCCGCATCGAGCGCTGTGCCGTGGCGGCCGAGGACGGCACCGCTGAGCTCTACATCTCCCCATGGGACACGTCCAACTCGCTCGCCGAGGGGTTCCGGCCGGCCACCGACTCGTTCTCGGTGCCGACGGTCTCGGTCGACAGCTACTGCGCCACGCGCGGCGTACTGCCGGACGTGGTGAAGATCGACGTCGAGACTCTCGAGTCCCAGGTTCTGCTCGGTGCACTGCAGACCCTGGAGAGCGCTCATCCCTCGATCGTCTGCGAGATGCTGCCCGCGGCCGATCCGGAGCGGACCCGTGCGGCACTCGTCGCGCTCGAGGGACTCGGATACCACCTGCACAGGTTCGTGACGGACGAGGGATGGTTGCCCTGCAGCGGCGACGACATCGTCGGGCAGATCCCCCATAACGGACGCGACTGGCTGTTCACTCCCGAGCCGTTAGAGGGACGCTTCCACGACGCGCTCGAGGAGTGGCGCACCGCCATCCTCGACTGCACCGGGGAGTCCAGCGCGGTGGTGCCCCGGGACTCGACGACACCCCCAGCGACGTACCGGCTGCACGATGAACCCGAGGGCGTGATGCGTCGGCTGTCGGGCCGAGTCGCGCAGCTCAGCGGGAACGCTTCACGCGGCGGCTGATCTCCCGGCGCGCCCAGCCGGCGGCCGGACGCGCTCCTCGGACGAACCCGGCCAGCGCGTCCGCGTT
>JAICSC010000225.1 GCA_025937085.1 Nocardioides sp. | reverse complement strand
CGTCGGTCGCTCGGCGCGCATCCCGACCACCGCGTCGGTCAGCTCGTCCAGGGTGCGCAGGTTCTCCACCCCCAGGGGGTGGGGCACGCCCGCCTCGGCGAACAGGCGGCGGCAGCCGGACTTGGAGCCGAGCGGGGCGAGCCGCGGGTCGGCGCCGTACATGGGGATCCCGAGGCTCAGGGCGACGTCGCGCTCGAGCTCGGTGGTGTTGTAGGGCATGAGGTGCGAGCGAGACCGGTTGGGGATCAGCGCGCCGATCTTCGCCAGCAGGTGCGGCCGCTCCAGGAGCTTCTCGCTCAACGAGCGCGAGGAGGCGTCGTCGACGTGGACGAGCGTCAGCCGGGAGCGCGCATGGCTGGGGATCACGCCGGACAGCAGGGCGAGGTAGTACTCGATGATCTCCGGAGCGATCGGCAGTGAGGTCACGTAGATCATGCGCAGCCGCGGCTGGCGGAGAAGCATCAGCATGAACAGGAAGCGCTCCTCCATCGCCTGGGTGCTCGTGCCGCTCGACGCGACCGCGCGGTCGAGGGTGATCGACGGGATCACGACCACCGACTCGTCGTCGTGGTTGAGCCGCATCGCGTCCCAGACCTCGCCCATCCGGCTCTGCAGCCGGTCGAAGCGCTGGTACCGCTCCTCCTCGTCCAGCCTCGACAGCGCATCCGGCGCCGCGGCCGGAGGCATCCAGAGGTCGCCGGTCATGACACGATCCGTGCGTTGTCGATGCCCTTCACGTCGTACGCGTGGACGCTCCGGCTGAAGCCACGCAGCTCCCGGACGCCGGCGTCCTCACCCACGGCGATCGGCCCGGCCGCCGAGAAGACCCGTTCGGTCACCAGGATCTGCCACGCCTCGGCCTCGGCGCACAGCCGGGAGGACAGGTTGGTCACGCTGCCGATCGCCGCGTAGTCGTGCCGGCCGTCGAACCCGATCCTGCCCAGAGTCGCGTAGCCCTGGGCGATCCCGATGCCGAGCGCGAGGTCGTGCCCTTCGCGAGCCCACGCCTCCGCGAGGCCCTTCACGCGGGTGCGCATCGCGACGCTCATCCGGATCGCCCGCGCCGGCCCGTCGTCGCAGCGGACCGGGTCGTTGAAGAAGACCATCAGACCGTCGCCCGCGAAGCGCTCGAGGGTGCCCTCGAACCTGAAGATCAGATCACCGAGAGCGGCGAAGTACTGCTCGAGGACGCCCATGACCTCCTCCGGCTCGCTGGCCTCGGCGAACGCCGTGAAGCCACGTAGGTCGCAGAACACCACGACGATCTCGCGACGGTGGCTCTCGAGGAACGACTCGTCGCCCGAGTCCACGATCAACTCGGCGAGCTGAGGTGACAGGAACCTCCGCAGACGACCCATCCGCTCGATCTGGGACACCTGCTCCGCCACGCGCGCCTCCAGCTCCTGGTTCCACGCGGAGAGCTCGTCGGACTGTCGTTTGACGGTGTCCTGGTACCGCTTGATCCGTGCCAGCGACGCGACCCGCGCGAGGAGCTCGCTCTGGTTGATCGGCTTGGTCAGGAAGTCGTCCGCGCCCGCCTCGAGCGCCTTGATCTTCTGCTCGTCGCCGCTTGCCGTCACCATCACGACCGGCAGGTACGCCGTGGCCGGGCGCTCGCGGATCGCCCGGCACACCTCGTAGCCGTCCATGCCCGGCATCACGATGTCGCACAGGACCAGGTCGACGTCGTCCTGGTCGAGGGCCGACATGGCCTCCTCGCCCGACGACGCCGGGCGAACGTCGTACCCACGGGGCACGAGGATCGCCTCGAGCAGCCTGATGTTCTGCGGCTGGTCGTCGACGACGAGGACGACGGTCTTGGCGGGCGCGGTGTCGTTCATGCGGGGCCTCCAGAGCCTCCGAGCTGCAGGAAGTCGCGCACCTGCTGGGGCAGGGCGCGCACGCTGATCGGCTTCTCGACGTATCCGTCGAAGCCCGAGTCGAAGGCCCGATCGCGGTCCTCGTTCATCGCGAACGCCGTCACGGCGACCACGGGCACGTGCGCCTCGTCGGACTCACGGATCCGGCGTAGTGCCTCCATGCCGTCGATCCCGGGAAGCTGGAGGTCCATCAGGATCAGGTCGGGCAGCTCCTCGTGCGCCAGCCGGACGCCGTCCTCACCACACGTCGCCTCGATCACCTCGAACCCGGAGAAGGTCAGCACGTCGCGGACCAGCTTCAGGTTCTTGGGGTTGTCCTCGACCACGAGGATGCGGTTCTGGCTCATCACCCTCACCTCGCCTCCCTGCCCGGCCCCGCCGGGGCGGCCACCGGCACGCCGACCCCGGCCAGCGCCGTCAACAGCTCCTCGCGGCGTACCGGCTTGACGAGGTACGCCGCCGCCCCCAGCTCCGCACCCCGCGCCCGCTCATCCACGATCGACACCACGACCACCGGGATGTCACGGGTCTCCGGGTCTGCCTTCAGGGCTTTCAGCACCGCCCATCCGTCGATGCCAGGCAGCCGGATGTCCAGCAGCACGGCATCCGGACGCGTGTTCCGTACCGCCGCGAGGCCGGACTGGCCGTCGCGTGAGGTGATCACCTCGAGTGCTGCTCCGGACAGGTAGGCCCGGAAAAGGTCCAACGAGGGCCGGTCGTCCTCGACGACGACGACCTTCCCGGTGGGTCCGGCCTCGCCGCCGGCCGAGGACGCGGTGCGGTCACGCTCGCCGGCCGGGATGGCGAAGCCGAACGTGCTCCCCCGACCGACCTCGGACTCCAGCCACATGCGGCCGCCGAGCAGCTCGACGATGCGACGCGACAGGGTGAGGCCGAGCCCGGTGCCCTCCTCGCGCGAGCTGCCCCGTCCGCCCTGCTGGAAGGACTCGAAGATGCGCTCCCGGTCCTGCTCCGGGACGCCGATGCCGGTGTCGGTCACCGTGATGCTGACGTCTCCCCCGTCGCGCGCAGCCCGGACCACCACCGAGCCGCCGTCGCCGGTGAACTTCACCGCGTTGGTGACCAGGTTGAGCAGGACCTGCTTGAGCCGCAGCTCGTCGGCGTACACCTCGCCGACACCCTCGCCGACGTCCACGTCCATTGAGATGCCGTGGAGGGCCGCCCTCTCCCTCAGCATGGAGACGGCGTTGTCGAGCATCGGGGGCAGCTCGAACGACGTGTACTCGAGCTCCATGCGGCCGGCTTCCACCTTGGACAGGTCCAGGATCTCGTTGAGCAGCTCGAGCAGGTGCCTGCCGGACCCGTTGATGTCGCGGAGGTACTCCTCCTGGCGCTCGTTGATCTCGCCGAACATCTGCTCGAGCAGGACCTCCGAGAACCCCAGGATCGCGTTGAGCGGCGTCCTCAGCTCGTGGGACATGCTGGCCAGGAACTCCGACTTGTGGCGGCTGGCCAGCTCGAGCTCGACGCTCTGCTCCTTGAGCTCGCCGAAGAGCTGGGCGTTCAGCAGGGCGAGTGCCGACTGGCTGGCGAACGTCTCCAAGAGGTCGACGGTCTCCTCGGTGAAGTCCCCGGTCTCCTTGCGGCGGACGATCAACGAGCCGACGATCTGGTCCTCGCGCAGCATCGGGACGGCGACCAGCGAGCGCCACCCGGCGTCGTGGAGGATCTGCAGATGGGGATCGAGCTCGACGTTGCCCAGGTCGGGGACCGCGATCGGACGACGCTCCAGGGCGGCCCGGCCGACCAAGGAGGCATCCAGCTCGATGCGGATCGACCGGAGACGCTCGACCACGGCGGCCTTCGTGCGATAGACGCTGCGGACCCGGAAACATCGGTCGCGCTCGGAGTACTCCATGATCGACCCGCCGTCGGTGCCGGACAGCTTCACCGCGTGCATGGCGATGGTGGACAGCACCCGGTCGACGTCCAGGCTCGAGCTCACGGCCTCGCCCACCTCGCGCAACGCCTCCAGCTCGCCCACCCGGATGGCGAGCTCGGCACTCCGCGCCTCGAGCTGTTGCACGAGCTTGACGCCGTTCACCGCCATCGCGGCCTGGCCCGCGAAGGCCGTGACGATCGCCATCTCGCGCTCGTCGAAGGGGCTGACCTCGCTGCGCCAGACATTCAGGGTGCCGACGACCTCACCGTCGAGCAGCATCGGCGCGCCCATCGTCGTCCGGTACCCCGCGATCCGCTGGAGCTCGAACGCGCCGTAGTCCGGATCGGAGAGCACGTCGGGGATCTGCTGGGTCCGGCGATCGAGCCCCACTCGGCCGATGAGTGTCTCGCGGTCCACCGCCATCGGGTGCTCGGCGATGAACCTGATGGCCTCCGTGCTGACGCCGGTGCACTTGATGAGCTCGTAGAAGCCCTCCTTCAGGAGGTACAGGAACGCCGCCTGGGAACGGCAGAGCTTGCGGGCGCTCTCGACGATGGTGGTCAGGACGGTCTCGGGGTCCGCGGCCGAGCGTCCGATGGCCGACAACACCTCGTCCGCGGCCTCGAACTGCTCCTCGAGGGCGACGAAGTCCCGCTGGAGCTGCTCGTGCTCCTCGAGACCGACGCTCCCTCTCTCCCGGCGATCTCCCATCGCCCGCCTCCCCGCTCTCGCGGCATCAGGGACGCCGCGACGACCTCCCCCGAGTGTCCTCAGGATCGCGCTCGGCGGCAATCATGATTCGGAACCCGATGGTGACTCCCCTTCAACCTGTGTACCATTCGGTACATGAGGTACGAGACGAGTACGACGACGACTGCTGAGCCGTCGCGGCTGTGGGCCGTCGTCTCCGACGTGGAGCGGTGGCCGGAGTGGATCGAGGTCTACGAGGAGGTGCGCCGAGCCGAGCCCGGGCCTCGGCCCCTGAAGTTGGGGGACTCGGCCCACGTGAAGCAGCGCGGTCTGGCTGCGGGCGACTGGACGGTGACCGAGCTCGACGACGGCAGCGTCTTCGGCTGGCAGTCCCGGCAGCCCGGCGTCCGGCTGGTGGCGCGGCACATCGTCACTCCGGAACCCGAGGGCGGCAGCCGACTGACCCTCCAGCTCGAGATGACCGGCCCACTGTCCGGCGCCGTCACCATGCTGCTGGGGACGAGGACACGGTCGTACGTCGACCTCGAGTGCGCTCGCCTGACCGCGGTGGCGGCGGAGCAGCACGCCGCGTGACCGGAGCCACCGGGCGCGACGCGCTCCTGGCGAGGGCGGTCGGGCACTTCGCCGAGCACGGGGTCGGCGACACCAGCCTGCGCGCCCTCGCCGGGGCCATCGGCACAAGCCACCGGATGCTGATCTACCACTTCGGTTCGCGGGACGGACTTCTGGCGGCCGTCGTGGACACCGTCGAGCAGGGCGCCCGCGACCTGCTCGCACGGATGGTCGAGGAGGCGAGAGGTGAACCCGACCCGTTCGACGCCGGGCTGCGGTTCTGGCACCTGGTCACCGACGAGGCGTTGGTCTACGGCCCGCTGTTCTTCGAGCTCTCCAGCCACGCCATGCTCGGTCTGCCGTACGCCGTCGACCTGCGCGAGCGGCTCGTCACCACCTGGCTCGACGCGCTGGAGTCGATGTGGATCGCCCGCGACGTACCGAGCCAAGAGGCCCGCGCCCAGGCGAGCCTGGACCTCGCCACGTCACGCGGACTTCTGCACGACCTCCTGCTGACCGGCGACCGGCGGCGGGTCGACCACGCGATGCAGCGGTACGCCCGCGCCACCGTGGATCGGATGACCGATCACCGGACGATCAGCTCTCCAGCCGGAACCCGACCCCGCGGACGGTGACGACCCGGTCCGTCGGGGCGGCCTTGGCGAGCTTCTGCCGCAGCCGGCCGATGGTGACGTCGAGGGTCTTCGTGGACCCGTACCAGCTCTCGCTCCACACCTCCGCCATCAGCTGCGGCCGGGAGACCACCTTGTCCCGGTTGGCCACGAGCACGGCGAGGACGTCGAACTCCTTGCCGGTCAGCGCCACTTCCTGGTCGCCGACGTGGACGCGGTGGGCGTCGACGTCGACCTGCAGCCGGCGGCCGGGGGCGAGCGAGGCCGCCCGGACCGGCGTACGCCGGAGCAGGGCACGCAGGCGGGCCAGGAGCTCGGCCACCCCGAACGGCTTGGCGAGGTAGTCGTCCGCGCCCGCGTCGAGCCCGACCACGCGGTCCAGCTCCCGCGCG
>JAICSC010000139.1 GCA_025937085.1 Nocardioides sp. | reverse complement strand
GTCGGGTACGACGTGATCGACGCCGAGCTCACCGGGTCGATCGCGCTCGGCACGGTCGTGGGCATCCTCGTCGTGAAGACCCTGATCTGGTCGCTGTCGCTGGGCTCCGGCACCTCCGGGGGCGTGCTGGCCCCGATGTTCATGATCGGCGGGGCGCTCGGGACCCTCGAGGCGCAGGTGTTCCCGTCGGTGGGTGCCGGCTTCTGGGCGCTCGTGGCGCTGGCGGGGGTGCTCGGCGGGGTCATGCGCTCTCCGCTGACGGGAGTCGTGTTCTCGCTCGAGCTCACCCATCAGTACGCCGCGCTGCTCCCGCTGGTCATCGCGGCCACGACGGCGTACGCCGTCTCGGTGCTGATCCTCAAGCGCTCGGTCCTCACCGAGAAGATCGCGCGCCGCGGCTATCACCTCAGCCGGGAGTACGACGTCGACCCGCTCGAGATCGTCTTCGTCGGGGAGGTGATGACGACGGATGTGCTGGAGCTCGCGCACGACCTGGACGCGTCCGGGGCACACGCCGTACTGGCCGACCCGGCCGGCGACTATGCCGCCTGGCGCCAGCAGCTCTACCCCGTGATCGGTCCCGAGGGCCTCCTGGGCGTGGTGACCCGCGGTGCCCTCTTCGAGGCCCGCTCGGCCCGCCCCGAGGCACCGGTCTCCGACCTGGTCGTCGTCGACCCGGTCGTGACCCACGCCGACCAGCCCCTCCGGCACGTCGCTGAGCTGATGGCCTGGCACGACGTCACGACCTTGCCGGTGCTCGACCGCGAGGACACCGGCCGAGTGGTGGGGATCGTGACCCTCCCCCAGCTGCTCACCGGTCGCACCCGCGACCAGCAGGAGGCCCGTGAGCGCGAGCGCGTGCTGCGGGTCCGGCTGGTCGGCCGAGGTGACCGGCGCGCGGTGGCCGGATCCTCCTGAACCCCTCGAGCCCATGCTTCTGCTCCACCTCGCGCGGGGTGCAACGATCGCGGCGAGGAGCGAAGCAGGTCGCTGGCGACTCCTGGACCCAGCCGTTGAGGCCTACTCCCAGCGTCCGCGGCGCGACTGCTTGGTCTCCGAGCGGCGCTTCTTCGCCTCGAGCCGACGCTGCTTCGCGGCTCGCGACGGTGTGGTAGGTCGACGCTTGCGCGGCGGCGGCGCGGCCGCCTCGGTCAGCAGCGCGGTCATCCGTTCCCGCGCCGCTCGTCGGTTGGCCAGCTGGGCGCGATGCTCGGAGGCCGTGACCGTGACGACGCCGTCGACGAGACGGCTCTCGAGCCTGGCCAGCATCCGGGCCCGCGTCGTCTCGGGCAGCGACGGCGAGCGGACGACGTCGAAGGACAGCTCGACGCGGGAGTCGGTGGTGTTCACGCCCTGGCCGCCGGGGCCGGAGGACCGGGAGAAGCGCTCTGAGAGCTCGCGATCGGGGACGACGACCGAGCGACCGATCCGGAGTCCGTCGGGCTGCATCACATGCCCTCGAGGATCCCCAGGGTCCGTCGCCAGACGTCGGTGGCCGCGTCGATGACGACGAAGTGGTCGCCATCGACCTCGGTCAGCTCCACCTGGGCTCCCGCGACGGTCGCCGCCGCGACGTACCTCCGCGACTGGGTGATCGGCACGGTGTCGTCGCCGAGGGAGTGGACGCAGTGCACGGGCACGCCGGTCGGGACCAGCCGGATCGGGTCGATCCGCCCGTCATCGGGTCCGGGAGGGCGGCCCAGGAACTCCTCGACGGCACCGTCGCCGAGGCGTTCGTCGTACGCCGCCTGCAGGTCGAGGACACCTGCCTGAGACACGACCCCGGTCAGCTCGACCTTCGCGGGCCACCTCTCGAAGCGGCCGCGCGAGGCGGCCCAGGTCGCCAGGTGCCCACCGGCCGAGTGCCCCACCGCCAGCACCCGGGTCAGGTCGAGGTCCTCCTCGGCGAGGGCGTCGATCGCAGCCGCCACGTCGTCCATCGTGTCCAGGCCGCCGCCTCCGTTGCCGACCCGGCGGTACTCGATGTTCCACGCCGCCCAGCCGTGCTCGACGAGGTTCTCGGCCAGGGGACGACCCAGCGAAAGGTCGTAGCGCGCGCGCCAGAAGCCGCCGTGGATGACGACCACGACCCCCTTCGGCGTACCGGACGGCAGCCACAGCTCCGCGAACTGGCTGGCGTCCTCGCCGTATCGCACCGTCCGTGGCTGGCTCACGCGCGCATCCTCGCACCGTCGCAGGCAACCCAGGGCCGGCCCGACTCAGCCGGCTCAGCCGAACACGGCCGGGAGGGTGCCTCGCCAGGCGGCGGAGAGCTCGTCGAGCGGGATCTCGAAGCGGTCCGTCACGGTCAGCGTGGCCCCGCCGGTGCGGCCGATCGGCCCGGCGGGTACGCCGAGCGAGGCGGCCATGGTGAGGAACGAGTCGACGCGGTCATCCGGCACCGTCACGATCGCACGGGCCGCCGACTCGGAGAAGAGGCCGACGAACGGGTCGCCCATGAGGGACACCGTCGCCCCCACCCCGTGCCGCAGACACGACTCGACCAGGGCCTGCGACAGGCCGCCCTCGGACATGTCGTGGGCACTGGTGAGGTAGCCCCCTCGTGCGGACTCGACGAGGAGCCGGGCCAGGTTGGCCTCGTCCCTCAGGTCGACCCGCGGTGGGCGCCCGCCGAGATGGCCGTGGACGACGTGGGCCCACTCCGAGCCGCTCAGCTCCTCGCGGGTGTGCCCGAGATGCACGATCACCTCGTCCGGCCCGACGAAGCCGGTCGGGGTGCGCCGGCGTACGTCGTCGATCACGCCGAGCACCGCGATCACCGGGGTCGGCAGGATCGCGGTGTCACCGGTCTGGTTGTACAGCGAGACGTTCCCGCCGGTGACCGGGACGCCCAGCGTGACGCACGCGTCCTTCAGCCCGCGGCAGGCCTCGGCGAACTGCCACATCACGGCCGGATCCTCCGGCGAGCCGAAGTTGAGGCAGTCGGAGACCGCGAGCGGCATCGCGCCACCACACGCCACGTTGCGGTACGCCTCGGCGAGGGCGAGCTGTGCGCCGGCGTACGGGTCGAGCTTGCAGAAGCGACCGTTCCCGTCGGTGGCGACGGCGACCCCGAGATGCGTGTTCTCGTCGACGCGCACCATGCCGGCGTCCGACGGCTGCGCGAGGATCGTGTTGCCCTGGACGTAGCGGTCGTACTGGTCGGTGATCCAGGACTTGTCGCACAGGTCGGGCGACCCTGCCAGCCGCAGCGCGGTCGCCCGGAGCTCGCCGTCGTCCGTGGGTCTCGGCAGTCGCTCGGCACCGTCGCCCTGGAGGGCGTCCTGCCAGTCGGGCCGGGCGAAGGGGCGCTCGTACGTCGGACCCTCGTGCGCGACCGACCTGGGGGGTACGTCGACCACGCACTCGCCGCGCCAGTCGATCTCGAGCCGGCCGCCCCGCGACTTGTCGCCATCGGACACAGCGGTGACCTCGCCGATCACGACGGCCTCGACGTCCCACCTCGCGCAGATCTCGAGGAAGCGCTCGACGTCGTCCGGCTCGCAGACCGCCATCATCCGCTCCTGCGACTCGCTCATCAGGATCTCCTCCGGCGCGAGGGAGGAGTCGCGGAGCGGGACCAGGTCGAGCGAGACGCGCATGCCGCCGTCGCCCGCGCTGGCGAGCTCTGAGGTCGCGCAGGACAGCCCGGCACCACCGAGATCCTGGATCCCGGCGACGACTCCGGCGGCGAACAGCTCGAGCGTGCACTCGATCAGCAGCTTCTCCATGAACGGGTCGCCGACCTGGACGCTCGGTCGTTTCGCCGGTCCCGTCTCGTCGAACGTCTCCGACGCCAGCACGCTGACCCCGCCGATCCCGTCGCCGCCGGTGCGGGCGCCGTACAGGATCACCCGGTTGCCCTCGCCGGACGCCTTGGCCAGGTGCAGGTCCTCGTGACGGAGGATCCCGACGCAGAGCGCATTGACCAGCGGGTTCCCGGCGTACGACGGGTCGAAGACCGCCTCGCCGCCGATGTTGGGCAGGCCCAGGCAGTTCCCGTAGCCGCCGACACCCGCCACGATCCCGGGCATCACCCGGTGGGTGTCATCGGCGTCGAGCGGGCCGAACCGGAGCGGATCCATCACCGCCACCGGACGGGCGCCCATCGCCAGGATGTCGCGGACGATGCCGCCGACCCCGGTCGCCGCGCCCTGGTACGGCTCGACGTACGACGGGTGGTTGTGCGACTCGATCTTGAACGTGACGGCATATCCCTGGCCGATGTCGACGACACCGGCGTTCTCGCCGATGCCGGCCAGCATCTTCCCGACCGGTGTCTCCTGGACGAGGTCGCCGAACTGCCGCAGGTGGACCTTGGACGACTTGTAGGAGCAGTGCTCGCTCCACATCACCGAGTACATCGCCAGCTCCGAGGACGTCGGCCGGCGTCCGAGGATCTCGCGGATCCGTTCGTACTCGTCCGCTCGGAGTCCGAGCTCGGCCCAGGGCTGCTCGCGGTGCGGGTCGGACGCGGCCAGCGCGACGGTGTCGAGGGGTTGCGCCACGCCAGCAATCTAACGCCGGCCCACCCGCTGACCTGCAACGACGTGGCGGGTCGGGACGCGCGAGTTCCCCGCTCCGACCGACTCGCCGGGCCCGGCCTGGATGCTCAGGCCAGCACGCCGTCGGCGATGACCTCGAGCAGCGGGCGTACGGCGGCTCGATCCAGGCCGCCGTTGTCGGCCACGGACGCCACGCCTCCGACGAGGCGACACATCTGCACGGCCTCGATGTGCTCGCGCAGGGCGTGCTCCTCCTCGAGCCGGTCGACGACCCGCTGGGTCGCCGCGGCGAGGGCCTGGCACTTGGTCATGATCGGGGACTTCTCGTCACCCATCGCGCCGGTGATCTTGGCCGGCCCGCCCTTGTGCATGCTGATCAGCCCGACGTAGGTCTCGAACCAGGCGAGCAGGAGGTCTCGCGGCGCACCCTCGTGGACGAGCACCTTGTCCGCCGCGTCGTTCACCCGGTCGACCCAGCTCTGCAGGATCGCGTCCATCAGGACGTCCCGGCTCGGGAAGTGGCGGTACAGAGTGCCCGCGCCGACTCCGGCTCGCTTGGCCACCTCGTCGAGGGAGGCGTCGTACCCCTGCTCGCGGAACACCTCGCGCGCGGCCTCGATCAGCCGCCCACGGTTGCGCTGGGCATCGGCGCGCATCGACCCACCTCTCTTGCCAAACGGAGAGTGTCTCCGTATAGTTCTTCAAAGCGGAGAACTCCTCCGCTACAGAGTACCTCGGCCCACTCGAAACGGCCAGACAAGGAACACCACTCTCGTGTCACGCACCAACCCAGACAAGAACCCGGGCAACAACACTGCACTGTCCACGCGAAACACCCACGCCTCCGGGACCCTCCCGACGGAGCTGCCGGCCAACGCCGGCCGCGCTGCGACGGGGATCGCGATCGTGCTCATGGCCCAGCTCATGCTGATCCTGGACGTCGCCGTGATGAACGTCGCGCTCCCGCGCATCGACACCGACCTCGGCTTCGGGCCGGCCTCGCTGTCCTGGGTGCTCAACGCCTACACGCTCGCCTTCGGCGGGCTCCTGCTCCTCGGCGGTCGCCTCGGCGACGTGCGTGGCCGCCTCCGGATGTTCGAGATCGGGCTGAGCGTCTTCACGCTCTTCTCACTGCTGGGCGGTCTCGCGCAGACCCCGACGCAGCTCGTCATCGCCCGCGCACTCCAAGGCGCCGGTGCCGCCATGGCCGCCCCGAGCGTCCTGGCCCTGCTCACCACCAGCGCTCCCGACGAGGCCGCCCGGAACCGGGCGCTGGCCCTCTTCGGTGCCGTCTCGTCGGCCGGCGCCACCATCGGCCTGCTGGTCGGGGGCTTCGTCACCGACGTCGGGTCCTGGCGCTGGACGCTGTTCATCAACGTCCCGATCGGCATCGCCGTACTGTCGCTCGCGCGTCGCTACGTCAGCGAGACCCAGCGTCGTCCCGGCCGCTTCGACCTCGTCGGCGCCCTCAGCGCCACCCTCGGTGCGGTCGCGGTCGTCTGGTCCTTGATCGGGACTCCGGAGCACGGCTGGATCTCGGTTCGCACCATCGGCGGTCTCGTGATCGGCCTCGCCCTGATCGCCCTGCTCTGGCGTACCGAGCTGCGCCACCCGCACCCGTTGATCCAGCCCCATCTGGTGCGCAACCGCAGCCGCGTCGCTGCCCTGGTCACGATGGCGCTGATCATCGGCGCGAACCTGTCGATGTTCTTCCTGGTCGTCCAGTACGACGAGCGGGTGCTCGCCCTCGGCCCGATGGCCACCGGCGCGGCCTTCCTGCCCTTCAGCCTCGCCGTCTTCGCGATGTCGCGGGTCACGCCCTGGCTGATCACCTGGATGGGCGCTCGGAGGATGATCATGATCGGCGCCGCCGGGCTGGTCGTCGCCTACGCCTGGCTCAGCCAGATCAGCGCCGGCGACAGCTACCTCGGTGCGGTGTTCGGCCCGGTGCTGATCTCGGGCCTGGCGACCGGCTTCATCTTCATGCCGATCACCACCACGGTGCTCGGGGGCGTGGAGCCGGAGCACGCCGGGTCGGCGTCCGGCCTCCTGCAGACCACCCAGCAGCTCGGCAGCGCGATCGGGGTCGCGGCGATCGTCTCGGTCTACGCCAGCGGCGCGGTGCCGGGACAGTTCGTCCCCGGTGTGAAGGGGGCGTTCCTCACCTCGGCGGCGTTCTCACTGGCCGCCTTCGTGGTCGCCGCCACCGGTCTCGGCGCCACGCGGTCACCGGAGCCGATGACCGATGAGCTCGAGGAGGAGCTCGCCGAGGCTGCCTGACGGCTCAGCCCGGATCCACCGATGGGCGCCGTCGCGAGCGTCACCAGGTGGGTGCGATGGCAAGGCGCCCGTCGCGACGGCATACCGGGCGTCTTCCGAGCGGCGGCAACGCAGCCAGCGTGCCCGCATGGTGACGCGCAGCAGGCGGAAATCGGTGGATCCGGGCTCAGGAGGTCGGTGTGTGCCCGGGGACCGCCCAGGCGCAGTTCCCAGGCACACGACCGCCTCGTCACCGCGTTCCGGAGAACTACAAAACTGTAGTTCTCCGGAACTGCTGTGGCGGGTGTGACTGCTGTGTTTAAGGTGTGCCGTCCCCGTGGACCCCGCCGCCGGCCGGGCCCCCCTCCACGGGGATGCCGCCAGCCTCCCGGGAGCCGCCCATGTCCGTCCGCCGCCTGCTCGTCGCCGCGTGCCTCGCGACCGTCGTCGGGCTGACGACCGGTGCCACCGTCGTGCCGGCCGGGACGGCCGCGACCGGGAACGTCGTGACCCCCGGGAGCTTCCGCGGCTACGGCTTCGACCAGTGCCTGGCGCCCACCCAGAGGGCGATGAACGTGTGGCTGAAGAAGTCACCGTTCCTTGCCGTCGGCATCTACATCTCCGGAGCCTCCCGGGCCTGCCGCTCCCAGCCCAACCTGACCCCGACCTGGGTCAGCACGCAGCTGCGCAAGGGCTGGAAGCTGCTCCCGATCACGCTCGGCCCCCAGGCGCCGTGCAACCCGCGGTTTCCGCGGTACGGCAACGACCCGGTGATCCGCAGCGATCCGGGCAACGACGAGCTCTTCGCCAAGGCTCGGCGACAGGGTGCCACCGAGGCGGGCCGCGCCGTGGCGGCCGCGCAGAGGCTCGGCATCGTGGCGGGAAGCACGCTCTGGTACGACCTGGAGGGCTTCAACCAGACCAAGACCCGCTGCCGCAAGGCATCCCTGGCGTTCCTCAGCGGCTGGACCCACGGCATCCACGCTCTCCACTACGTCTCCGGTGTGTACTCGAGCGCGGGCTCGGGCATCTGGGCGCTCGACGAGGCACGGGTGCGGACCCCGGGCCTCTACGAGCTTCCCGACCGGATCTGGATCGCCCGGTGGGACGGCCGGGCGAACACGTCCACGTCGTACATCCGTCCGGACGGCTGGCGGCCGGGCCGCCGGATGAAGCAGTACGTCGGTGGCCACGACGAGACGTGGGGTGGCGTGACGATCAACATCGACCGCAACTTCCTCAGCCTCGGCAAGCCGACCGCACCGGCCGAGAAGCACTGCGGCGGAGTGGACGTCGACCTCTCCGACTACGGACGCGTCGTACGTGGGACGGATCCGGCCCTGGTCACCGCGCTGCAGTGCCTGCTGACCGAGCAGAAGGCCTACGCCGGCAGGCTCAGCGGCCACTTCAACGCCAAGACGCGGGCGGCGGTCCAGGCGTGGCAGAAGTCCCACCATCTCCGGGTGCAGGCGGCATTCAACCGGCGCGGCTGGATGTCGCTCCTCGTCGCCGGGAGCTCGCGGCCGGTGCTCAAGTACGGCTCAACCGGGCCCGCCGTCCGCCAGGTGCAGCGGGTGCTCAACGCCGCGACCTCCAAGAGCGGGCTGGCTGTCACCGGCGTCTTCGACCAGCGGACCGACTCGGCCCTGCGCGCCTGGCAGATCGCGACCGAGCACAAGGCTCTCGGAGTCGTGAACCCCGGCATCTGGGCGGCCTTCGCCGCCGGCGTCAGATGACGTCTCAGAGTGATGGCCCTGTGATGGCTCGGTGATGGCTCGGTGGTGGCTCAGGGCAGGCTCAAGGGCTGAGGGTCAGACGGCGCCGAGTGCGGCGAGGCCGGCGAAGAAGCCGAGCCCGTCGGTGCCCGCCCCGGTCAGCTCCTCGACGGCGTGCTCCGGGTGGGGCATCAGACCGACGACGTTGCCGCGTTCGTTGGTGATGCCGGCGATG
>JAICSC010000107.1 GCA_025937085.1 Nocardioides sp. | reverse complement strand
TCGGTGGTGTCGTCGTCGTACGCCGTCACGGTCGTCGTGTCGCGCCCGCAGTCACGGCAGTAGGGCTTGAACGGGAAGTACCCGACGTCCGCCGCGCCCGCGCCGGCATCCCCCTCGTCTTCGTTCGCCACCGAGTCGGCCATCGCCTCGGCCCTCTGGGCGGCGTGGTCGCCCGTCTCGTCCGTGGCCGCCTGGTCGGAGACCTTCTTGGTGCGGTACTTCGACAGCACGGCGTCGATCTCGTGACGGTGCCGGACGGCGCGCAGCACCTCGTCCCGGTACACACCGGACCGGTAGCGCTCGGTCTGCGAGATCTCCTCCATGTCGACCCCGAGCGCCTGCAGGGCCTGCACGATCGGTTCCTTGTAGTGGTCCGACCAGGTCGCATGGCACTCCCACGGGTCCGGCACGGCGGTGTACGGCCGGCCGATGTGCTCGGCGTACGACGGGTCGACACCGGCCGGGACCCTCCGGAACCGGTCGTAGTCGTCCCAGACGTGCAGGTGGCGCACCGGTACGCCGCGGCGGCGGAGCTCGTCGGCCACGAAGTGCGGCATCAGGAACTCGCGCAGGTTGCCGAGGTGGATGGGACCCGACGGAGAGATGCCCGACGAGCAGGTCACCGGACCCCCGGCGGCGGTCTTCTCGTGATGCCGGATCGCGTCGTCGGCGGCGCGAGTCACCCAGTCCTGGGGCTCGCCCATCGGCTGTGATCGAGACATCGCGGAGGATCTCCTGCTGGGAACGTGGCCGGCTGACGCTCGACCACGCTATCGCGCGCTCCTCGCCCGCCCCGAGGCGGATTCGTCCCCGGCTCCGGGCCGATTCCGCAGCGGAGGCCGGCGGCGAAGACAGACGGAAGACTCACGGAAGACTGACGGAAGACACACGGAGGGCGCCCGCCTCGGCGGCCGGCGCCCTCGCAACGAGTGGCCGGAACATCCCCCGATGTGTGCCGGCCGGCAGCGCCTCAGCGCTGCCCGTCGTGAACCATGATGGCGATTGGAACGCTCCAAAGACCGGTTATCCCGGTCACTGGCACTAAAATGCCAGTCGGTGTCTCGGAGAAGAGCGGTCTCGGTCCTCTCCGCGCTCGGGGCGAGCGCGGAGGACGAGCGGCGTTATCAGCAGGTGCTGCCGCTGTCCGGATCGTCGCTCGCCGACCTCGCCGCCGCGTTGAGCGTCGAGCCGCTGCGGGTGGCCGACGCCCTGTCCGGCCTGGTGGACCTCGGCGTGGTGCGCATCCAAGGCGACCGGGTCGCCGTGCTCCGTGCCGATCAGGCGCTCTCGGCCGCGATCGCCCGGGAGGCGGCGGCCGCCGACCTGGCGCACGACCGGCTGGAGCACCTCGCCGGCGCCGTACCCCTCCTCTTCGCTGCGGGCTCCCGGCCGGCGCCGGGCGAGGTCCAGGACATCAGCCCACTCGACGGCGAGCTCAGCACGGGTGGCAATGCGCTCGAGCTGCTGACGACCCTGATCGAGCAGAGCCGCGGAGACCTGCTCTTCCTCCGGCCCGATGCGTGGCTGATGCCGCGTGAGTCCGCGATGTCCCAGGTCGTCGGACGGGCCATCGAGTCCGGACGCCGCTCCCGGGCCGTCTACCCGCTCCGGGCGCTGCACGAGGCGCCGGACTCGCTGCACGTGCGCGTCGACGTGGGTGAGGAGGTCCGGCTCATCGACGACCTGCCGACCCGGCTGATGGTCATCGGCGGCACCCATGCGGTCCTCCCGGAACCGCTCGGGTACGCCGACTCGCCTCGTCTGCTCGTGCGTCAGGGGTCCCTCGTCGGCGCGCTCACGCTGCTGTTCGAGCTCTACTGGGAGAAGTCCGTCCCGGTCTCCGAGCTCTCCGGATCGAGCAGCACCGAGCGGACCTTCCTCCTCCGTCAGCTCCAGGTCGGCGCGAAGGACGAGCAGATCGCCCGCACCATGGGGCTGAGCCTGCGTACCGTCCGGCGCCGCATCTCCGGCCTGATGATCGAGCTCGGCGCGGACACCCGCTTCCAGGCCGGCGTCGAGGCGGCCCGGCGAGGTTGGCTTTGAGCGCCGTCCCTGAGCTTGCGAAGGGGCGGATGAAGCGAAAGATTGAGGAGCGCTCGGCTCGGACCCGAACGTGTGAGGGGCCGAGCGACGCGTCTCGAAATCCGGTGACGGTGCCTGGGGCCTCAGGCACCGTCACCGGATTTCGACGCGCCCGTCACGGCTTCGCAGGCTCAGCCGTGGGGCTTGCTCAATCTGCGCGAGCCCACGCCGACCCCTCGTCCCTCGGGGCCAGCTGCTCGCTTGCTCAATCTGCGCGAGCCCACGCCGACCCCTCGTCCCTCGGGGTCAGCTGCTCGCTTGAGGCAGGATGAACGAGTACGCCGCGGGCTCGACGTGCCAGCTCCGGTGCCGCTCGGGGCCACTGATCTCGCCGTCCGCGCTGATCCAGAACGCGTCGCCGGAGATCGTCACCTGGGAGCCCCGGAGGTACTGCACGTCGTCACGTCGGTGGTGCTGCCCCCGCCGCAGATGCAGGGCGTAGCCGAGCCTCCCCTTGAACCCGGCCGTGTGCGAGATCAGCACGTCCACCTGCCCGTCCAGGGGATCGGCCTCGGGCGTGAGCGCGGTGCCGCCGCCGACGTGCGCGCCGTTCCCGATCGACACCATCAGCACCGGAGTGTCGACGTCGGTGACGACCTTGCCGTCCAGCTCGACGTGCAGGTGCACGCTCGGTTGCTCGAAGGCCGACATCACGGCACCGATCGGGTACCCGAGCCGGCCGAGGTTCGCCTTGCCGACGCCGATCGCGCCGAGCTTGTCCTTGACCCGGGCCCCCCGCTTGCTGGCCTCGACGCCGGCACCGACATGGACGTTGTTGACCACGACCTCGCCGAGCTCGTCGACGATCAGGTCGGTCTGCCGCACCTCACCCGAGCAGAGGACCTCGGCCGCCTTCTCGAGGTCGAGAGGGATCCCCAGGGAGCGGGCGAAGTCGTTGCCGGTGCCCATGGGCAGCAGACCGACGATCCTGTCGCCGAGCTCGTGTCGCCGGTACAGCGCGGACACCACCGCGTGCAGGCTCCCGTCGCCGCCCGCGACCACGATCCGGCGGGAGCCGGCGCGCTGGAGGACGCCGTCGAGCTCACCGGGCTGTGAGGTCACCTGCAGGTCGACCGAGCACTTCTCGCGCAGGATGCTCAAGGCACCGCGGAGGGCCTCGTCGTCGGCCGTCCCCGCGTCGTCGTTGGTGATCACCAGCAGCGGGTCCACGGGGCGGACCATAGCCCAGACCCCCACGGCTCGGACTCCCCCCGTGGGGTATGGTCGCGACCGCCCGAACGGCCCCGCCGGGACCCCCGCGGCCGGCCCGTCACCCCCCAGCCGTCGCCCGCGCAGGAGGCCCGATGCCCGCGATCGTGGTTCTGGGAGCCCAGTGGGGCGACGAGGGGAAGGGGAAGGCCACCGACCTCCTGGCCACCACCGACCAGATCGACTACGTCGTCCGCACCAGTGGTGGCCACAATGCGGGTCACACGATCGTGGTGGACGGCGAGAAGTTCGCCACCCATCTGCTGCCCAGCGGCATCCTGACGCCCGGGTGCACGGCGGTGATCGGCAACGGCGTCGTGGTGTCGCCCGAGGCACTGTTCCGCGAGCTCGACGCGCTGGCGGCGCGCGGCGTGGACGTGACCCGCCTGGTGGTCAGCGCCAACGCGCACGTGATCGCGTCGTACCACCAGACCATCGACAAGGTGACCGAGCGCTTCCTCGGCAAGAACAAGGTCGGCACGACCGGCCGCGGCATCGGCCCGACGTACGCCGACAAGGTCGCCCGCGTCGGCATCCGGGTGGCCGACCTGTTCGACGAGAAGATCCTGCACGCCAAGGTCGAAGGCAGCCTCGACGTGAAGAACCAGCTGCTCGCGAAGGTCTACAACCGCCGTGCCGTCGACGTGGACGCGGTGGTCGACGAGCTGCTGGCGTACGCCGACCGGTTGCGGCCGCTGGTCGCCGACACGTCGCTGCTGCTCAACCAGGCGCTCGACCGCGGGCAGACCGTGCTCTTCGAAGGTGCCCAGGCGACGATGCTGGACGTCGACCACGGCACCTACCCGTTCGTGACGTCGTCCAACGCCGTCGCCGGTGGCGTCTGCACCGGCGCCGGCGTCGGCCCGACCCGCATCGACCGGGTGATCGGCGTGATCAAGGCCTACACGACCCGGGTGGGCTCCGGCCCGTTCCCGACGGAGCTGTTCGACTCCGACGGCGAGAAGCTCTGGAAGATCGGGGGCGAGGTCGGCGTCTCGACCGGCCGTGACCGCCGATGCGGGTGGTACGACGCCGTCATCGCCCGCTACGCCTCGCGGGTCAACGGCCTCACCGACCTGTTCCTGACCAAGCTCGACGTGCTGTCGAGCTGGGAGAAGGTGCCGGTCTGCGTGGCGTACGACGTCGACGGCGTCCGGCACGACGAGATGCCGATGACCCAGACCGGGTTCCACCACGCGACGCCGGTCTACGAGCACCTCGACGGCTGGTGGGAGGACATCTCCGGCTGCCGCGCCTTCGAGGCCCTGCCGGCCAACGCGCAGGCCTACGTCCGCGCGCTGGAGGAGATGTCCGGCACCCCGATCTGGGGGGTCGGCGTCGGTCCCGGCCGCGAGCAGATCCTGTCCGTGCCGCACTGATCCTCGAGGCTGAGCCGGCGTACTTGATCGGGCCCGGGCAAGTCGGGTCAAGCGCGCTCCGGCCGTTCCGCGGACGCTGGCCGCATGACTCTTCCGTACGCCGAACCCCTGACCGTCATCGATCCCGCCGAGCTCGTCATCCCGGAGCCGCCCCGCCGAGGCGAGGAGGGCGGTGAGCCCTGCTTCCCGTGCAGTGCCGGCTCGGACTCCAACCTGATCTGGTCCGACCAGCACTGGACCCTGCACAACCCGGGGCGGACCGGCCTGCCGGGCTCGGTGTGGCTGGCCTCCCGCGCCCACTTCGACTCGTTCGCCGACATGCCGGCCGAGGTCGCATCCACCTTCGCCGAGGTCTGCGGGTGCGTCGAACGCGCCGTGCTGTCGCTCGGCGACGTCGGGCGCGTGCACCTGTACCGCTGGGGCGACGGTGGCGCGCACTTCCACGTGTGGTTCGTGCCGCGCCCCCTCGGTCGCCTCGACATGTCCGGGGCCTACCTGATGGCCTGGGAGGACGCCCTGGAGCCTGCGACGGAGGAGCAGATCGCCGGGGCCGGCCGGAAGATCGCCACAGCGATGAAGCACCGATGATGTGATGGCTGCCGTGACCGCTCCACGCGCCGAGCTCGACCGCCGGCTCGGGCTGGGCGACGCCGTGTTCATCGGACTCGGATCCATGATCGGCGCCGGCGTGTTCGCGGCGTACGCCCCGGCCGCCCGTGCCGCGGGCACCGGCCTCCTGCTGGGGCTGGGCGTGGCCGCGGTCGTCGCCTACTGCAACGCGACGGCCTCGGCGCAGCTCGCCGCGGCGTACCCCCGCGCCGGCGGGACCTACCTCTACGGCCGCGAGGTGCTCGGCGACTGGTGGGGGTATCTCGCCGGCTGGGGCTTCATGGTCGGGAAGACCGCCTCGTGCGCCGCGATGGCGCTGACCTTCGCGGCGTACGTCGCGCCCGACGGCTGGGTGCGGCCTGTCGCCGCGGCCGTCGTCGTCCTCCTGGCGCTGGTGAACTGCGCCGGGATCACCAGGACCGCGCTGCTCACCCGGGTCCTGGTCTCGCTGGTCCTGGCGGCGCTGGTCGTGGCGGCCGTCGCCTGCCTGCGCGGCGGCTCGTCGACCGCGTTGGACGGCTGGGCGTCGCCGACGCACGGTCTCTACGGCGTGCTGCAGTCCGCCGGGCTGCTCTTCTTCGCCTTCGCCGGGTACGCGCGGATCGCGACCCTGGGGGAGGAGGTGCGCGAGCCGGCGCGGGTGATCCCGCGTGCGATCGTCGTGGCCCTGGTCGGAGCAGTGGTGGTGTACGCGGTGATCGCGGTGGCCGTGCTGTCCGTGCTCGGTGGCCCCGGGACGGCCGCCTCCGCCGCCCCGGTCGCCGACGCTGTCCGCGCGACCTCGGCGGACTGGGTCGAGGGGGTCGTGCGGGTAGGGGCGGCGCTGGCATCGGCCGGCGCGTTGCTCGCACTGGTGGCCGGGCTCGGGCGGACCGGCCTGGCGATGGCGCGTGAGCGCGACCTGCCCGGCTGGCTCGACGCCGTACACCCGCGCTTCCGCGTGCCGCATCGGGCCGAGCTCACCGTCGCCGCGATCGTGGTCGTCCTCGTCCTCACGACCGACCTGCGCGGGGCCATCGGCTTCTCGTCGTTCGGGGTGCTGCTCTACTACTTCGTCGCCAACGCCTCGGCGTACCGCCAGCACGGCGCCGCCCGTCGCTTCCCGAGGTGGCTCCAGCTCCTCGGCTGCGCCGGCTGCCTGGTCCTGGTGGCGACTCTGCCCTGGCAGTCGGTGGTGGCCGGGCTGGTTGTCTTCGCCGTGGGCGTCGTTCTGCGGTTCCTGCGCCTGTCCCGAACCTGACCGGTGACCGTGGACCACCAGGTGGTCCGTGGGCACCGGCTAAGTCGAGGCTAAGCGGTCGGTTGAGCCTCCGGGTCAGGCATCGTGCATTCAGGCCCACAGCGGCGCGGTACGCCGTCCCACCCCCGCACCAGCATCAGGCTCGCCAGGCGCCCGGCCGTGCGGCAGGGCCGGTCGAAGACCTGACCCCACCCCAGTCTCACGGTCAACCGTCCTTCGACAACCGCATCCAGATCACGGTCCAGGTCGAGGTCGCGCTGCCGTGAGTTGTCGTGGAAGAGGCGGCCGTCCAGCTCGACCTCCATCTCGAGCCCCGGATAGGTGACATCCCTGAACTCCGCGCCGCGGTCCGAGGCTCGAGGTGTCTGGCGCTGTCCGGCAGGCAGACTGTGCGCCCGCTCGACACGGGTCAGGTAGCCGTGCTCGAGCACCGAGCAGGTGCCGTTCGCGATGTCGCCGAGAACGTCTCCCAGCCAGACGCGACGACGCAGCCTCCGCCGACCATCCAGCGCCGAGCGGATCCGGTTCGCGGTCGTACGACGTGTCTGACACACGTCCGCGAGCACGCCGACCGCCGCGAACTCATCAGGCTCTCGGGCGACCACGTCCAGCGTCGCGTCCTCCAGGTTGACCCTCGGAGGACTGGTGTTCCACTGCACGCTGTCCCGGAAGTGGACCGGCCGCCTCCGCAGGTAGCCCGAGGGGACCACGATGTTGCGCTCCGGTGCGATCGCGATCTCGATCGGCGACTCCGCATCGAGCCGACGCCAGGACGCGCCGACACCAGCCCGGATCGCGGCGTGTCCGGCCAGAGCCGCGGGTGCCAGGTAGAGCACTCCCGCCCAGGCACGCTGCTTCCAGCTCGGCTCGCCCGTGTGGTCGACGTACACGCCCGGCAGCAGGCGCACCCAGTCCCGACGGCGCAGGCGGCGCCGGATGTCCCAGACATGGTCGCCGCAAGCTTGGGCCTGACGGCGCGTGATCACACCATCCTGGTGCAGCAGCACCTCATCGACCGTGCGCGGGTCTCGCGTGTCCTCGGCGTGCGCGGCGCTTGTCATGGACGGAGGCTGCCCGTCCCTGTGCAGCGCGACACGCGCCGATCGAGATCTGTGGAGAACCACGCCGGTGACTGTGGACCACCTGGTGGTCCGCCGTGACCGGCCGGTGCCGCGACTGGGTGCGACTAGGGTGACCGCGATGGACGTTCTCGTGATCGGGACCGGCGGGCGCGAGCACGCGTTGGTCCGCGCGCTGGCCGCGGACCCGGGGGTCGACACGGTGCACGCCGCACCTGGGAACCCGGGGATGGCGGCCCTCGCGAGGATCCACGACGTCGACCCGATGGACGGAGCGGAAGTCGCCGCGTTGGCGCGCGACCTCGGCGTCGGCCTCGTCGTGATCGGGCCGGAGGCGCCGTTGGTCGCCGGAGTCGCCGACGCTATACGGGCCATCGACATCCCCTGCTTCGGCCCGTCCGCCGAGGCGGCGCGGCTCGAGGGGTCGAAGGCGTTCGCCAAGGAGGTGATGACCGCGGCCGGCGTCCCGACCGCGCGCGCGCAGGTGTGCAGCACTCCCGACGAGGTGGCGGCCGCCCTGGACGCGTACGGTCCGCCGTACGTCGTGAAGGACGACGGGCTCGCGGCGGGCAAGGGCGTCGTGGTGACCGATGACCGCGGGCTCGCCGCCGATCACGCCCAGGCCTGCGAGCGGGTCGTGGTCGAGGAGTACCTCGACGGCCCCGAGGTGAGCCTGTTCGGGCTCTGCAGCTGGAACGAGGCCGACGGCGCCACCGTCTACCCGCTCCTGCCCGCGCAGGACTTCAAGCGCATCCACGACGGCGACTCCGGCCCGAACACCGGCGGGATGGGCGCCTACACGCCACTCACCTGGGCGCCCGACGACCTGGTCGACGAGGTGCTCCGCACCGTCCTCCAGCCGACGGTCGACGAGATGGCGCGGCGTGGGACGCCGTTCGCCGGCCTGCTGTACGCCGGCCTGGCGCTCACCTTCCGCGGGGTCCGGGTCGTGGAGTTCAACGCCCGGTTCGGCGACCCCGAGACGCAGGTGCTGCTGCCGCTGCTCGACTCGCCACTGTCGCCGCTGCTCCTCGGCGCCGCGACCGGCACCCTCGCCGACGTCCCACCGCCGATCTGGAAGCCGGGGGGCGCGGTCACCGTCGTGATGGCCAGCAAGGGCTACCCCGAGACCTCTTCGAAGGGCGACGTGATCGTCGGTACCGAGGCCCTCTCCGACGACCCCGCCGCGCACGTGATCCACGCAGGGACGGCGCTCGCGGACGGCCACCTGGTCACGGCCGGAGGGCGCGTTCTCTCGGTGACCGCCGTCGGCACCGACGTGGCCGACGCCCGCGCCAGGGCTTACGAGGGCGTCGCGACGATCTCCTTCCCCGGCGCGCAGTGGCGCGCCGACATCGCGGCGGGACGATGAGCGAACCCGCTCGGGACGAGGCGGTCTCCGACAGCGACGGACCATGCGGCGACTGACCGAGCCGCCCACCGACGCCGTCCCCGACCTTGCGTTGCTGGCCTCATTGCGCCGGGTCATCCAGCCGGGATCGCTGAGACCTGCGGGCGGAGCGCCGTACTTCACGGAGGGTCAGACCGTGACCTGGCACTACGGAGCGTGGAGCGACGTGCTGCGCGTCGTCCGCGACGACCCGCGCGGCCTGGTGGCCTGGCTGCCGCCCGGCTCGGAGCGGTTGACCGCAGTCCCGCGGGATGGGAAGGGACTGCGCGAGCGATCTCTGGCCGAGCGGGCCGCGCTCGCGACGGCGCGTGAGTACGACATGGTCGTGAGCCGGTGGCAGGGCCCGGGTCTCCTGCGGATCGCGCCCACGGGCGTTCCCTGGTCGTTGTGGTATTTCCGGGACGAGACGGGGGTCTTCGAGGGCCACTACCTCAACCTCGAGCTCGTGCACGAGCGACCCGTCGACGGCAACGCGCGCGTGCACACCCGTGACCTCGTCCTCGATCTGTGGCTCGAGAACGGCGAGACCTGGTTGAAGGACGCCGACGAGCTGGACGCCTCCATCCAAGCCGGGTGGTGCACGGCCGAGCAGGGCGCGGTGATCCGTGACATCGCCGAGCAGGCCCGCCGCGAGCAGGTCGACCCGCGAGTCTGGCCGCTCGACGAGGGCTGGGAGGACTGGCGTCCGCCATCCGAGTGGGACCAGCCGCTGACACTTCCAGCATCGGTCCTCGAGGCCGTGTCGAATTCCGGTGCACCTGTGCGACGTACGGGGGAGACCAGCCCCACCTGATCGGAGGACGACATGCCCGCAGAGACCCAGAAGACCACGTCGGCGGACGGCACGACGATCGCTTACCAGGCGTACGGCGACGGCCCCGCCGTCGTCTTCGTCAGCGGCGCGACCCAGCGCAAGGAGGACTGGACGGAGCTGTGCGAGGCCATGGCCGCGGCCGGTTTCCGCGCCGTCACCTACGACCGCCGCGGACGCGGAGACAGCGGCGACACCACGCCGTACGCGGTCGAGCGCGAGATCGAGGACCTCGCCGCGGTGATCGCGGCGGTGACCTCGGCCGGAGGCACCGCCGGACTGTTCGGGCAGTCGTCCGGCGGGTCGCTCGCCAACCGCGCGACCGCCGCGGGGCTGCCGATCACGACGCTCGCGACGTTCGAGACGCCGTACCGTGTCGGCGACGCCCCGAAACCACCGACCGACTACGTCGAGCATCTCCAGGAGCTGTACGACGCGGACGACCCGTCGGCGATGCTGGAGTACTTCATGGTCGCCGGTGTGG
>JAICSC010000028.1 GCA_025937085.1 Nocardioides sp. | reverse complement strand
TCGACCCCCAGAACCGGATGAACCCCGGCAAGGTCATCCATCCGGCGCCCCTCGACACCCACCTGCGACTGGGCGGCCACTGGGCGCCGAAGGAGCTGCCCGGGATCTACTTCGGCTACCCCGACGACGGACATTCGTTCAGCCAGGCCGCGAACCGGTGTGTGGGCGTCGGCAAGTGCCGCAAGCACGAGAACGAGGGCGGCACCGTGATGTGCCCGTCGTACCAGGTCACCGGCGAGGAGGAGCACTCGACCCGGGGCCGGGCCAGGCTGCTCTTCGAGATGCTCGACGGCCACGCCGACGGCACGATCAAGGACGGCTGGCGATCGGAGGCCGTGAAGGACGCGCTCGACCTCTGCCTGGCGTGCAAGGGCTGCAAGACCGACTGCCCGGCCAACGTCGACATGGCGACGTACAAGGCGGAGTTCCTGGCGCAGCACTACCGGCACCGGGTGCGGCCGCGTGCCGACTACGCGACCGGCTGGCTTCCGGCGGCGGCGTACCTCGTAGCCCGCGCCGGTGCAGCGCGGCCGCTCAACGCGATGACCCGTCGTCGGTCGGTGGCCCGGCTCGCCACCAAGGCCGCCGGGCTCGAGGACCGGCCGATCCCGCAGTTCGCCACAGAGACCCTCCAGCAGTGGTGGTCGCGACGCGTGCCGAGGACTCAGGACGCGCACCGGCCGACCCCGAGGGGCAGCGTGCTGCTGTGGCCCGACACGTTCACCAACGCCTTCCACCCACAGGTCGGCCGAGCCGCGGTCGAGGTGCTCGAGGCCGCCGGTTGGGACGTCCGGGTCCCGAGTGAGCCGGTCTGCTGCGGCCTGACCTGGATCTCCACCGGCCAGCTGAACATCGCCCGTCGCGCGCTGCGGCGCACGATCGGGCTGCTCGCCCCGCACGTCCGGGCCGGTGGGCTCGTGCTCGGCCTCGAGCCCAGCTGCACCGCCGTCTTCCGGTCCGACATGCACGAGCTGTTCCCCGACGACCAGGACGCGAACCGGCTCAAGGACCACGTCGTCACCCTCGCCGAGCTGCTCACCGAGCACACCGACGGCTGGGAACCGTCGCGAGCGCCCCAGGGGGTGAAGGCACTCGCGCAGGTGCACTGCCACCAGCACGCGATCATGGGCTGGGACGCCGACCAGGAGCTGCTCGAGCGAGCCGGTGTCGACGTCGAGCACCTCGAGTCCGGCTGCTGCGGCCTGGCCGGGAACTTCGGCTTCACCGCCGGGCACGGAGAGGTCAGCCGCGCCCTGGCCGAGCAGACCCTGCTGCCACGCCTGCGCGAGGCGGACGGCGACGTCGTCACGCTCGCCGACGGCTTCTCGTGCCGTACGCAGATCCACGACCTCGACAGCGGAGGTCACGAGGGCCGGCACCTGGCCGAGCTCCTGGCAGACCTGTTGCACGGGGACCCGAACACCAGCACGGACCAGACGTCCGCCACCCGAGGAGAGACACCATGAGCACCACCGTTGCCGATCGCCTGCTCGAGCGCCTTCGCGAGTGGGGGGTCGAGCAGATCTTCGGCTACCCGGGCGACGGCATCAACGGGATCCTCGCCGCCTTGTCCCGTGCCGACGACCACCCGCGCTTCATCCAGGCGCGGCACGAGGAGATGGCGGCCTTCGCGGCGGTCGGGTTCGCCAAGTTCGGCGACCAGCCCGCGATCTGCATGGCCACCTCTGGCCCCGGGGCGATCCACCTGCTCAACGGTCTCTACGACGCCAAGCTCGACCACGTGCCGGTGGTGGCCATCGTCGGTCAGACCAACCGCACCGCCATGGGGGGCAGCTACCAACAAGAGGTCGACCTGATCAGCCTCTTCAAGGACGTCGCCAGCGAGTACGTGCAGATGGTCACCGTGCCCGAGCAGCTCCCGAACGTTCTCGACCGCGCCATCCGGATCGCGATGAGCCGGCGCGCACCGACCGCGATCATCATCCCGAACGACGTGCAGGAGCTCGACTACGAGCCGCCGACGCACGAGTTCAAGATGGTGCCCTCGAGTCTGGGCATGAGCCTGCCCTCGGTCACCGCTGACGACGACGCCGTGAGCGCCGCCGCCGACCTGCTCAACTCCGGCAAGAAGGTCGCGATGCTCGTGGGCCAGGGCGCCCGCGGCGCGGCTCGGGAGGTCGAGCAGGTCGCGGACCTGCTGGGCGCGGGAGTCGCCAAAGCCCTGTTGGGCAAGGACGTGCTGTCCGACGAGCTGCCGTTCGTGACCGGTGCGATCGGACTGCTCGGGACCCGACCGAGCTACGAGATGATGATGAACTGCGACACGTTGCTGACGGTCGGCTCCAACTTCCCTTACACGCAGTTCATGCCCGAGCTCGGCCAGGCCCGCGGCGTCCAGATCGACATCGACGGCAGCCTGATCGGGATGCGCTACCCCTACGAAGTCAACCTCGTCGGAGACGCGCGACGTACTCTCCAAGCACTGATCCCACTGCTCGAGCGCAAGCAGGACCGCGGCTGGCGCGAGGACATCGAGAAGCAGGTCTCCCGCTGGTGGGAGGTGATGGAGTCCGAGGCTCACGTCGCCGCGAAGCCGATCAACCCGATGCGGATCTTCCACGAGTTCTCCAAGCAGGCGCCGGAGAACTGCATCATCGCCGCCGACAGCGGATCGGCCGCGAACTGGTACGCGCGCAACGTCCGCTTCCGGGGTGAGATGCGCGGTTCGCTGTCCGGCACCCTGGCCACCATGGGCCCGGGCGTCCCCTACGCGATCGGCGCCAAGTTCGCCCACCCGGACCGCCCGGCCATCGCCTTCGAGGGCGACGGCGCGATGCAGATGAACGGCCTCGCCGAGCTGCTGACGATCAAACGCTACTGGCGTGACTGGAGCGACCCACGGCTGATCGTGGCGGTCCTGCACAACAACGACCTGAACCAGGTGACCTGGGAGCTGCGGGCCATGGGTGGCAGCCCGAGGTTCGTCGAGTCCCAGGCGCTGCCGGACACGTCGTACGCCGATTTCGCGGCCTCGATCGGCTTGGAAGCCAAGACCGTCACCGACCCGGAGCATCTCGAGGACGCCTGGCGCGAGGCGCTGACCGCGGACAAGCCCTACCTCCTGGACATCCACTGCGACCCGGACATCCCGCCGATCCCTCCGCACGCGACCCTCGAGCAGATGGTCGACATGGCGGAGGCGCTGATCAAGGGCGACGCGTCGCGATGGGGCGTGATCAAGGAGGGCATCAAGACCAAGGCTCAGGAGTTCCTGCCGGGCAACCACGAGGAGAGCTGAGGAGCGGCGAGGTCGAAGCCATGAGGAGTGAGCAGCGGAAGGGCAGTGGCCGCACGCACACCGTGCGTCCTCGTTGGACCTGGATCTCTCTGGCCATGATGGTCGTCGGCCTGGTGCTGATCGGAGTCGGGATCGTGGTCCCGTCATGGGCCTGGGCGATCCCCGGCATCGTCGTCCTCCTGATCGGCGGCGTCGCCGGCCTGTACGGCGGGTTCTTCTACGACGTGCATGGTGGCCCCTCCGCCTCGGGTCAGCTGCGCGACGCGGTCGAGGGGAACGAGTACGAGTTCCCCGGGCGCCGACACCAAGCGTTCCGAGGAGGAGGTCAAGCAGGACGTGCGCCGGCGCTGGCTGTCGGACGGTGAGTGACCGGTGAGCGAACAAGTGCTCCTGACGCACCCGGAGCCGCTGCGCCAGTACGCACTCCTGGCCGACGGCGAACGTGGCGCGCTGGTCGGGCCGCGCGGCGACGTCGCGTTCCTCTGCGCCCCGCGGTGGCACGACGACGCCGTCTTCTCCGACCTGCTCGGAGGTCGCGGCACCTACGTCGTGCAGCCGGCGGACGAACGCTTCGTCTGGGGCGGCAGCTACCAGGACGGCACGCTGATCTGGCGCAGCCGCTGGGTCGCCGGCCCCGACGTGCTCGAGTCCCGCGAGGCGCTCGCCTACCCACCGCGGCGCGACCGGGTCGTGCTGCTGCGTCGCGCCGAGACGGTGCGCGGCTCGAGCGGGGTGAGGATCCTGCTCGACTGTCGGGGCTCCTTCGGCTCGGACCGGATGCGGCTCGAGCGGGCGGGGGGCTCGGTGTGGACCGGCCGGACCGGCAAGCTCCACCTCCGCTGGTCCGGTGTCCCGGAGGATGTCGCGGTTGAGAAGACACGCGAGGGTGCACTCACCTTCGAGCTGGAGCTCGCCGAGAACACCCGACACGACCTGGTGCTGGAGATCGCGACCGAGCGGTTCGACGACGACGCGCCGGACGCCCAGCAGCTGTGGCGTCGTACCGAGGATTCGTGGGGAACCGCGGTCCCCAAGGGTCGGAGCTCGCTGTCGCCGCGCGACTTCGAGCATGCCTGGGCCGTGCTGCGCGGGCTCACCAGCCAGGACGGCGCCATGGTCGCGGCGGCGACCACCTCCCTGCCCGAGCGTTCCGAGGCGGGCCGCGACTACGACTACCGGTACGCCTGGGTCCGCGACCAGTGCTTCGTCGGCCAGGCGATAGCCGCCGCGGGGGGTGGCGAGCTGCTGCAGACCGCGGTCACGTTCGTCCGCGACCGGCTCCTCGCCGACGGCTCGCGGCTCATGCCGGCGTACACCATCGACGGCGACCCCGTGCCCGACCAGCAGCAGCTCGACCTCCCGGGCTACCCGGGGGCGCCGGAGGTCCAGCTGGGCAACCGGGTCCGTCGCCAGTTCCAGCTCGATGCGCTGGGAGAGGCACTGCTGACCTTTGCGGCCGCCGACCGGCTGGACGTCCTCGACGCCGACGGGTGGAAGGCCGTCGACATCGCCGTGCAGGGAATCGTGGAGCGCGGCGACCAGGAGGACGCCGGGATCTGGGAGCTCGAGCCGAGGCGCTGGGCGCACTCGCGGCTCACGTGTGCGGCCGGCCTGCGCGCGGTGGCTGCGCAACGTCAGTCCAAGGCCGCGTCGTGGATCCAGCTCGCGGACCGGCTGGTGGACCAGACCAACCGTGACTGCCTGCACCCGTCCGGCCGGTGGCAGCGCGCACCGGACGACCCGACCGTCGATGCCGCGCTGCTGCTGCCGGCGCTCCGGGGCGCCGTACCGGCGGACGACCCGCGCAGCATCGCCACCTGGCGTGCCGTGATCGACGAGCTGTCGAACGACGGCTACGTCTACCGCTTCCGCCACCAGCCCGGGCCGCTGAACCAGTCCGAGGGCGCCTTTCTGCTGTGCGGCTTCCACATGGCCATGGCCACCCACCAGCAGGGGGACGAGTACGGCGCCGTCCGGTGGTTCGAGCGGAACCGGAGCGCCGTCGGTCCACCGGGGCTGTTCACCGAGGAGTTCGACGTCGTCCAGCGACAGCTCCGCGGCAACCTGCCGCAGGCGTTCGTGCACGCGGTGCTGATCGAGAGCTCGTCCGTCCTGGCCGGCGACCACCCCCATTGACAAGCCCCACTGACGGGCCCCACTGACGGGCCCCACTGACGAACCCATCGGACAACTCATCGACAACTCAGGAGATCGCATGAGCACCTCACCTGACCACCGCGTCGTCGTCGTGACCGGAGCGTCCGCAGGCATCGGGCGCGCCAGCGCGCAGCAGTTCGCCGAGCGGGGTGACACCGTGGCGCTCCTTGCCCGCGGTGAGGCGGGACTCGAGGCGGCGCGTGCCGACGTGGAACGGCTCGGCGGGCGAGCGGGCGTCTATCCGGTGGACATGTCGGACTGGCAGGCCGTGGACAAGGCGGCGGCCCAGATCGAGGAGGAGCTCGGCGAGATCGACGTGTGGGTGAACGTCGCCTTCACCTCGGTGTTCGCCCGGTTCGTCGACATCGAGCCCGACGAGTTCGAGCGGGTCACCCGGGTGACCTACCTCGGCTTCGTCAACGGGACCAGGGCCGCCCTGCGGCGGATGCTCCCGCGCGACCGGGGCACCATCGTCCAGGTCGGGTCGGCGCTGGCCTACCGCGGCATCCCGCTCCAGAGCGCCTACTGCGGCTCCAAGCACGCGACCCAGGGCTTCCACGAGGCGCTGCGGACCGAGCTCATGCACGACGGGAGCCGGGTGCGGGTGACCATGGTGCAGATGCCGGCGGTGAACACACCGCAGTTCACCTGGGTGCTCTCGCGCCTGCCGAACAAGGCCCAGCCGGTGCCCCCGATCTACCAGCCGGAGGTCGCCGGCCGTGCCGTCACGTACGCCGCCGACCACCCCGGCCGGAGGGAGTACTGGGTCGGCGGATCGACCGCGGCGACCCTGGCGGCCAACGCGATCGCGCCCGGAATCCTCGACCGCTACCTGGCCCGGACCGGCTTCGACTCCCAGCAGACGCCCGACCCGCGCCCCGCCGACCAGGCCGCCAACCTCTGGGAGCCGGCCGACGGCGCCGACGGCCATGACTACGGCGCACACGGCGTCTTCGACGACCAGTCGACGTCTCGGTCGCTCCAGCTGTGGGCCTCGCAGCACCACGGCCTGCTCGCCGCCGGTGCAGCCGCGGTGCTCGCCGGAGTCGCTGCCACTGCTCGCGCCGCGGTTCACGCCCGGAGCTGAGCCGGGCGACCCTGGCTCGGCTGGGGTTTCGGCGCGCCGAGGCACGGTCGTACGGCCCTGTGGATCCGGAAGTACGGCGACGCCGGCTACGACGTACGTCGCCAACATGGGGCCGCACGTTGGCCCGGCCCTGGGGTGCCCGGGGCCGGGTGTCGGGCGCCTGGCGCCTGTCCAGAAACACCACCCGCTGTCACCGGTGGTTTCGTGACGGTCGCTGGGCGACCACCTCCTCAACCATCGAGGACGACACCGCGCGGATTCGTCGGATCCCGGCTCAACCGGTCTGAGCGTCAGGGGATGCGGCGACCTCGCTCGTCCGAGCCCGGCTCTCTCCGTTGGATTGGCTGGGATCGAGCAGGACGCCGGTCTGGACCAGGTGCTCGGCCAGGAGGTGCAGCTTGATGTTGTGGTTCTGGGAGACCCGTCGCATCACAGCGAACGCCTGGTCGGGTTTCACCCCGAACCGCTCGATCAGGATGCCGGTGGCCTGGCCGATCACCGTCCGGGTCTCGAGCGCCTGGGTCAGCTGTTGCTCCTTGAGGTTCGCCGCGAGCGCGACGGAGGCCTGGCCGGCGAGCACCTGTCCCTCGAGGAGGTCCTCGTGGTCGAAGCCGTCCTCCTTGCGTGAGTAGAGCACGAGCGTCCCGGACGAGTCGTCGCTGGCGAAGAGGCAGAAGCTCATCAGGGAGGCATGTCCTGACTCCTCGACGACCCGGCGGCCCCACCGCGGCCAGCGGTGGTCGTCGGCGAGCCGGAGACAGACGACGGACTCGCGATTGTGCAGGGCCTCCAACGTCGGACCCTCACCCAGGGTGAGCTGCAGCTGGTCCATCACGACCAGCGAGTCGTCGGTCGTGGCCAGGGTGCGGATGTCCGCGCCGTCGGCGACCGAAACCCCGGCCGCGTCACATCCGGGCACCGAGTCGACGCACAGCGCGACGACGTGGTCCATGGTCGTCGCGTTCGACGGCTCGTGCGCGAGCTCCCGTGCAGCATCCGCCAGGAGTCGGTTGTAGTCGAAGTCCATGGCTCCCTGCCTCCTGGAGGCGGACGACTCCGGAAAGGCCGTCTGCTCGACCCCCGTCCCGCTGCACATTATGGCGCGCCGTCCGTCAAACCGCATGCCGGCCGGACGCGGAACGGAGGATCGCGCCGAACCGCGGCCCCACCGATGCCTAACCGGTCTCCGACAACGCGGGCTGCCTCTCCAGCTCGCACCGGAGCCGCTCCAGCAAGGTGCTCAGGAGGCGTGACACCTGCATCTGCGTCACACCGATCTCGTCGGCGATCTCCTGCTGGGTGCGCTGGCCGAAGAAGCGCATCTCGAGGATCCGGCGCTCCCGGTCGGTGAGTCTGCTCACGACCGGCATCAGCACGACCCGCGCCTCGGCCGCCTCGAGCCCCGCTTCACGCTCGCCGAGCTGGTCGACGATGGCGGAGGTCTCCGACGCAGGAACCTGGTCGAGCGAAGTCGGTGTGAAGCATCCGTTGGCGGCCAGAGCCTTCTCCACCTCGGCCACCGGCTCGCCGAGCTCCTGCGCGAGCTCGCCGGCCGAGGGTGGATGCCCGACGCGGGTGGCGACCTCCGACTCCACCCCGGAGATCCGCCCCTGCATCTCCTGGATGCCGCGGGGTGGGCGGACCATCCAGCCGTGGTCCCGGAAGTAGCGACGCACCTCTCCCCGGATGGAGGGGACGGCGTAGGAGAGGAAGTCGTGTCCTCGTGACCGGTCGTAGGTATGCGCGACGCGCACGAGCGCGAGATACGCGACCTGCTCGAGGTCGTCGTCGGGGATGCCACGGCGACGGAACCGCGCGGCGACGGACTCGGCCACCGGCATGTTGACCTCGATGAGCTGGTCGATCAGATGCTTCTTCTCCCGGTCGCCGGCCCGGTCGATCAGCTCGAGGAGCTCGTTGGTGCGCTCGGCCCGGTCCAGGCGTTCGCGGGAGCGAGTCAGACGGCGACGGGGCGACGATGTGCTGGCCACGGCGAACCTTTCGCATCTGGTTTCTCTGCCGTGGTCTCCAGCAGGGTCGGGCGGGAGTTCGCCGATTGCTTCAGCGCGGATACCCCGCATCCGCGAGTGAGCGTCTTTCAACACGCTAGCGCGCGAGCAGCCGTTGCGGGACACCCCACCGGGTGGTCGGGCGCCCGGTCTGAACCGGCTCAGTCCTCATGGGACTCCTCGTCCCACACCGGGTCTCGACGGTTCTGCTGCTCGTCAGGCTCCTCGTCGATGCGCTCCTCGGCGTCGGCCTCGGAGACCTCCTCGCCCTCGGGCACGCCGCCCAGGTCGAGTCGGTCCGCATCGTGCTCGTGGTGCCCCAGCTCACTCACCCTGCCCTCGTACCCCGCTGCTCGCGGCCCCATGCCGGCGAGCCCCGATCGCTTTCAGTCAGCTCGGTCAGGCTCGGCTCAGGCTCGGCTCAGGTACGCCGGGTCCGGTCCGGGGCGTGCGCCAGCCACTCCGGGAGTACGACGAGGAGGAGCGCCAGCACTACCAGGAGGACCACCGAGAGGATGACCGCTGCCGTCAGGTCGACCACGACCCAGAAGATCAGGGCGGCCGTCCCCGTGAACAGCAGAGCCACGAGCGCGATCACCAGCTGGCTCATGACGTGGCCGACCACCACGACCCGCTGCTTGAGGTGTCGACCGAACAGCCGTCGGTGCAGGATCACCGGGGTCAGGTTCAACCCGACGGCGACGACGGCAGTGACGACCAGGGAGAGATAGAGGGACTGCTGCCCGTGGCGGAGCGTTGCGAACTTCTGGGTGAACGGGAGTGTCAGGAGGAAGCCCGAGAGCAGCTGCAGTCCCGTCTGGGTGATCCGCAGCTCCTGGAGGAGCTCGCCCCAGTTGCGATCGAGCCGCTCGTCGGCCGACTCGTCGCGATCGTCGTCCGGACGTCGCGTGCTCATGGCTCCCTCCTGACCTGTCCGGACTCATCCAGCCGGACCCATCCAGCCGGACCCATCCATGCTGAGGTGACGGGGACGCTACCCGGTTGGCGAGACGTGTTGGATGTTCCGGCCGCCGTCATCGGCGTACGACGAGCTCGTCCAGCCGCGCACGCAGCTCCTCGAGGTCCTCGCACACGACGTCGGCACCCTCGTCCTCAAGCTCGGCGCGGCCGAACCCGCCGCACAGCACTGCGATCACCGGGAGCCCCGAGTTCTTCGCCGAACGCACGTCCCACACCGAGTCCCCGACCAGTACGCCGTGATCGGCATCCACGCGGTCCAAGGCGACCTGGATCAGCTCGGGGTGCGGCTTGGACTCGCCGGCGTCCTCGCTGGTCGTCGCCGTGCCGACGCGACCCTCGGCCTCGCGGACCTGGATCGCGTGCTCGGTGTGACGCGGAATCCCTGAGCTGGCGAGCGCGACCCGGAACCCACGATCGCCCAGCTCGGCGATCAGCTCGCCCGCTCCGCGCAGCGGAAGGATGTCGTCCAGCAGATGGTCGTAGTGCTCCTCCCAGCCGTCGCGGACTGCGTCCCCCAGCTCTTCCTCGACCCGGTCGCCGGCCACGGCCGCCACCAGTCGGTCGCCGCCCATGCCGATCGACCGGTGGATGCGCCAGGCCGGGACCTGCTGGCCCTGCTCGTGGAAGGCCCGCCACCACGACAGCGTGTGGTGGTAGTTGGAGTCGACCAGCGTGCCGTCGACGTCCAGCACGACGGTGTCCACGCGGAGCGCGAAGGAGGTCATGGGGCCGGAGTACCCCGCTGCCCGTCGGGGGATGCGCGCGCGACGTACGGGTACAAAGGCGGGGTGACGACGCGCAACGTGACCCGGAAGCTCATCGAGGACCATCTGGTGGAGGGTGCGCCGACACCGGGCGAGGAGATCGGACTGCGGATCGACCAGACCCTCACCCAGGATGCGACCGGCACGATGGTGATGCTCGAGCTCGAGGCGATGGGCCTCGACCGGGCGCAGACAGAGGTGTCGGTCCAGTACGTCGACCACAACCTGCTGCAGTCCGGCAGCCGGAACGCCGAGGACCATGAGTTCCTGAGGTCCGCCTGCCGCCGGTTCGGGCTGTGGTTCTCCAAGGCCGGGAACGGGGTCTCGCACCCGACGCACATGCAACGGTTCGGTGTCCCGGGCAGGACCCTCGTCGGCAGCGACAGCCACACGCCGGCGGCCGGTTCGCTCGGGATGCTGGCGATCGGGCTGGGTGGCATCGAGGTGGCGCGGGCCATCGCGGGCGAGCCGGTCTACCTGCGGATGCCCGAGGTGTGGGGCGTCCGGCTGACCAACCGGCTGCGGCCGTGGGTCAGCGCGAAAGACGTGATCCTGGAGATGCTCCGCCGGCACGGCGTGAAGGGCGGCGTGAACCGGGTCGTGGAGTACTACGGACCCGGCGTCGACACGCTCACCGCGATGGACCGGCACGTGATCGCGAACATGGGCGCCGAGCTCGGCGCGACGAGCACCGTGTTCCCCTCCGACGCGCGGGTGCGGGAGTTCCTGCGGTCCGAGCGACGCGAGGACGAGTACGTCGAGCTGGTCGCGGACGAGGGCGCCGAGTACGACGTCCACGAGGCGATCGACCTGGCCGCGGTCGAACCCCTGGTGGCGCTGCCGAGCTCGCCCGGAGACGTCGTACCCGTCGCGGACGTGGCCGGGACCGAGATCGAGCAGGTCGTGATCGGCTCGTCGGCGAACCCCGGGCTGCGGGACTTCGCGATCGCGGCCGCCATCGTGAAGGGGCGTCAGACCCACCCGGCCGTCTCGTTCGACGTCAACCCCACGTCACGTCAGATCCTGCAGGACCTCACCCGGATGGGCGCGACCTTCGACCTGGTCGCGGCCGGTGCCCGGCTGCACCAGTCGGGGTGCCTGGGCTGCATCGGGATGGGCCAGTCGCCGACCAGCCACGGCAACAGCCTGCGCACGATGCCGCGGAACTTCCCGGGTCGGTCCGGCACCGCAGACGACCACGTCTACCTCTGCTCCCCGGAGACCGCCGCGGCCTCGGCGCTCACCGGGGTGATCACCGACCCGCGCACCCTGCCGGAGGAGGTCGGCCTGGACTACCCGACCCTCGACCTGCCGGCCGAGTCGAGCGTGAACGCCGCGATGCTCGAGGCACCGCTGCCGGAGGGCGAGGCGAAGCGGGTCGACCTGGTCAAGGGCGAGAACATCGGTGACCTGCCCGAGCTCACGCCGTACCCCGACCAGGTCGAGGCTCCGGTGCTGGTCAAGGTCGGGGACGACATCTCCACCGACACGATCATGCCGGCCGGCGCCGAGGCGCTGCCCTACCGCAGCAACATCCCGAAGCTCGCCGAGTTCGCCTTCCGCGACGTCGACGCGGAATACCCGCGCCGGGCGCTGGACTGTCGCGACGAGACCGGCCACGTGATCGTGGGCGGGTCGAACTACGGGCAGGGCTCGTCGCGCGAGCACGCCGCGATCGCGCCGCGCTCCCTCGGGCTGCGCCTGGTGGTGGCGCAGTCGTTCGCTCGGATCCACTGGCAGAACCTGGTGAACTTCGGGATCCTGCCGCTCGAGCTGGTCGACGAGAACGACCACGACGCGATCGAGGTGGACGACGTGCTCGCGCTCGACGGAGTGCACGACGCGCTGACCGGCGACACGGAGAACCTCGTCCTGCGGAACACCACGCAGGGCACCGAGTACGCCGCGCGGCATCGCCTGTCGCCGCGGCAGATCGAGATCCTGCTCGCCGGCGGCCTCATCCCGTGGCTGCGCGACCACGCTTGAGTCGGCGTCCCGGCCGCGCGCCGGTCGGCTCGCCGTCGCGGAGGGCGAGGACCCCGTTCACGACCACGTCGCGGACGCCGGCCGAGAGCTGGTGGGGCTCGGCGAAGGTGGCCCGGTCGGTCACCTTGTCCGGGTCCAGGACGACCAGGTCGGCGGCGTACCCCGACTCGAGCACGCCGCGATCGGTGAGCCCGAAGGTCGAGGCGGGCAGCGACGTCATCCGGCGTACGGCGTCGGGCAAGGTCAGCACGCCGAGCTCGCGTGAGTAGTGGCCGAGGACGCGGGCGAAGGAGCCGTAGGCTCGGGGGTGCGTGGGGGAGTCGAGGCTGCGGCCCGCCGGCGCGATCGACGCGGCGTCCGAGCACACTCCCACCCACGGCACGGCGAGCTGGCGACGGAGGTTGTCCTCGCTCATCGAGTGGAAAGCCGTGAACACCGACGTGCGCTCCGAGGCGAGGACGTCGAGGGCGGTGTCGACCGGGTCCTGGCCGCGGTCGGCGGCGATCTCGGCGAGGGTGTGTCCTTGCCAGCGCGCGTTGTCCGGCTGGCGGAGCCGGAGCAGGAGCACGTCCTCTGCGCTCGGGGTGTCGCCGTACCGCCCGAGCGCGACCATGTCCGCCCGGATCTCCCGTCGGAGTGCGGGGTCGGCCAGGCGGTCGTAGAGCGCGTCCGCGCCACCCTCGTGCCATCGGGCGGGGACGGTCGAGGCGAGCCCGGTGCCGCTGCGGGTATAGGGGTACACGTCCGCCCCGATCGGCACGCCGTCGTCGCGGGCTTCCTGGAGCCTGGCGAGAGCGGGCTCCATGAGGGGCCACTGCGGCTGCCCGGCGGCCTTGAGGTGCCACATCTCGCCACGCACCCCCGAGCGGCGCACGATCTCGAGCAGCTCGTCGATCGCGGACAACAGCCCCGCGCCCTCGTCGCGGACGTGCGAGGCGTAGGCGCCGCCGTACTGGCCGGCGACCTCGCACAGCGCGACCAGCTCGGCGGTGTCGGCGTAGCTGCCGGGGGCGTAGATCAGCGACGATCCGATGCCCAGCGCGCCGTCGGCCATCTCCTCGGCCACGAGCTCCCGCATCGTGTCGAGCTCGGACGCGCTGGCCCGGCGGTCGTCGTACCCGACACCGAGGACGCGCATCGTCTCCGCGCCGATCAGCGAGGCGACGTTCTGGGTGCAGCCCGAGCTCTCGACGGTGTCGAGGTACTCCGAGAGCCGGCTCCACGTCACCTCCACGCCGTACGTCGCCGCCTCGCGCTCGAGTGCCGCGCGGCCCTCGGCCGGGACCGGGCCCATCGACTCACCCTCCCCGAAGATCTGGGTGGTCACGCCCTGCACCAGCTCGCCCAGCGACGTCCCGTCCTCGAGCGCCGAGAAGTAGGAGTGCGAGAGGGGGTTGACGAAGCCGGGGCAGACGACCAGACCGTGGGCGTCCAGCACCCTCGCCCCCGGCTCGTCGGGGGGCAGGTCGCCGACCACCACAACCTTGTCTCCCGAGACCGCGACATCCGTGGTGCGTGGCTCGCTACCGCGCCCGTCGAGCACGCGTCCGCCGCGCACGATCAGGTCGTACATGGAGCCCCGTTCACCCCCGCGCCGGCGTCGGCCGGGGCGGGCGGAGCTCGCTCATCACGCGCAGGCCCGGTTCGGCGTGGCGGATGCTGCCGATGGTGTTCACCAGAGCGGCTGCCGTGGCGAGGTCGCCGTGCAGCCCGCCGGGGACGGTCAGGTGGAGGTCGGGGTCACCGGTGAGGCGGATGTCGTCCTGGGACGGCCCGATCCCGACCGCCATCTGCAGGTGCAGCCGGACCCGATCCTCGCCCGCGACCCGGACGACGGCGACCTGGTCGATGCCGGCGATCGACCCGGGCTCGATGGTGCCGAACGCCGAAGGCGTAGGGGACTCGGCGACGACTGGCTCGATGGTCTCGGTGGTGTCGGTGGCGTCCCAGCCCAGCGCGGAGGCCACGGCCTGCGCCGACTCGGTCAGGCCGACGTGGCCCATCGACCCGGCCGCGACCCGGCGGTCGAACTCGTCCCGGGAGATGCCGGCGCCGACCTTGGCCTGCAGCGGGTCGCGGCGTACCCCGGCGTCCTGCACGCGATGCACCCGTACGGAGTCGACCCGCTTGGTGGCTCCCGAGAGCACGACCGGGAGGTAGTCCATCGCGAAGCCCGGGTTCACACCGGTGCCGACCACGGACACCCCGGCCGCCTTGGCCGCGGCGTCCAGGCGGGCGGCCGCGTCCGGCGCCTGCACCCACGGATAGGAGAGCTCTTCGCAGGAGGACACCACGTAGGCACCCGCCTCCAGTGCCCCGAGCAGCTCGGGCAGGCATCGGCTCAGCGACGAGGACGTCGTATGGGTGACGACGAGGCCGTCACCGGGCTCCAGTCCGGCGTCGGCCAGACCTTCCACGACAGTCACGCGCCCGTCCGGACCGGGCTGGTCCTCGCCGAGCATCGCGGCGATGGAGGCTCCCACCAGGTCCGGGCTGATGTCGCAGGCCGCGACCAGCCGCAGGCCCTCTCGTCGCAGCACCAGTCGGACGACCTCGCGTCCGATGGCGCCCAAGCCGACATGTGCGACGTTCACCCGAGCGTCCGCCATGGGTCCTGCCTTTCGTCCGGTTCCCTCGGACGCTACCGGTCGCTCGATGGCACGGGGGGAGGGGCATCGGGGGTCGCCGACGACGGCCAGGCACGGACGCTCCGGTGAGGCGGTGTCACCGAAACCGGCACTGAATTCTCTGGATAATGCGCCGACCTCTGGACGCGATAACCGATTATCGGTATCATTCTCGAGTCGATGACATAGCCAATAGAGGAGGCTTTACAGTTACTTTACCAGATAAGGGCCCAGAATGCAAATCCGCGGGCATTCCGAGGTCTCGCACCGCGTCACGCCCGGCCCCGCCGGCCGGTCGGATGGCCCGGCCCCCGCGGAAGATGGAACACCGAGAGGAGCGCCTTTGAACCTGATGCACGACAGCTTCGCCCGCGTCGTGATGGAGTCCCGGATGGCGGAGGCAGAGCAACGGCGTACGGGAGTGCGCCTGGCCCGTGCCCGACGTCTGGACCGTAAGGCGGCCCGAGCGGCCGTCCGCGCCCAACGCCTGAGTCGACAGGCGAACCGAGCGGAACGTCGGGCCTGCGTCGCCCGCGCCCGCGTCACGTAGATGAAGGGGCGGCCCGCACCTCACGCTGTGGGGTGCGGGCCGCCCGCCTGAGAGATCGCGCGATCTCCAAGTCGGGGCGCGCCGAGATCGCGACAGCGACCACACAGGGTGGTCGTGATCCGCTTCAATGTCCCTTGCTGTCCCGTCGAGAGTCTCGGTCGCGCCCCGAGGAGTTCCCGCATGTCGATGCCGCCGTACGGCATCAAGCCCGGCCGCCGCAAGGCCGGGCCGCATCGCTGCTCCGCCTTACCGCATGCCCTGGGGTGGACCCTCCTGTCGGCGGTCCTGCCCGGCGCCGGGTTCCTGCACAGCCGGCGCCAACGTCTCGGTTCTCTCGTCCTCCTGCTCAGCGGCGCCACGGGCGTCTGGGCGGCCGTCGCGGCGCCGCACAACCTCCGTGGCGCACTCGACCTCGCCTTCGACCCCTCGCGGCTGACCCGTGCCGCAGTCCTCACCGCGGTCTGCCTCACGGCCTGGGTGGCCGTCGTCGTCGGCACGTTCGTCGTCCTGCGTCCCCGGCCCGCGACGCACCGATGGCAGGTGATCGGTGGCAGCGCCTTCGTGAGCGCCCTGTGTCTCGTGGTCGTCGCCCCGGTCGGTCTCGTCGTCCGCGACGCCTTCGCCCAGGCCCACGTCGTGAACGCCGTGTTCACCCACAACCGGACCGCCACGCGGCCCACTCACGTGACCGCCGAGGACCCATGGAACGGCCGGTCGAGGGTCAACGTGCTGCTGCTGGGCGGAGACTCGGGCCCGTATCGGGAGGGCACCCGCACCGACACCATGATCCTGGCGTCGCTCGACACCCGCACCGGCCGTACCGTGACCTTCGGTCTGCCGCGCAACCTGATGGACGTGCCGTTCCCCGACAACAGCCCGCTGCACGCGTTGTACCCCGATGGCTTCACCGGCCCGGGTGATCCGGGGAGCTGGATGCTCAACGCGGTCTACCGCGAGATCCCGATCCTGCATCCCCACGTCCTGGGCGCCTCGGCCGACGAGGGAGCGGATGCGATCAAGCAGGCGGTCGAAGGGGCGACCGGAATCCCGGTCGACTACTTCGTCCTCGTGGACTTCACCGGATTCCGTCAGCTCGTCGACGCGATGGGTGGGATCACCGTCAACGTGAACGTCCCGGTGGCGATCAACGGGCAGACCGACGCAGGGATCCCGCCCACGGGCTACATCCAGCCGGGTCCCGACCAGCACCTCGACGGCTTCCACGCCCTGTGGTACGCGCGGGGACGGTACGGCGCGGACGACTACCAGCGGATGTCCCGTCAGCGCTGCGTGGTCAACGCGATCATCGACGAGGCCAACCCGGTGAACCTGCTGCGCCGCTACCAGGCACTGGCGGCCGCCGGGAGCCGTGTGGTCAGCACCGACATCCCGCAGCAGCTGCTGCCGGCGTTCGTGCAGCTCGCCCTGAAGGCCAAGGACCACCGCGCGAAGTCGGTCCTCTTCCGCTCATCGGCCGACTTCAGCCCGGGCAGCCCCGACTTCGACTACATGCACCAGGTCGTCCAGAAGGCGTTGGCCCCGCCGGCGCACCACCGGCACCATGCACCGCCGTCGACGGAGGACGACCAGGACGCGTGCGCCTACCACCCTGGCCAGTCGTACTGATCCCGGCAGGCTGGGCCTCAGCCGTGTCGTCCCGCTGCCGCCGCGCGCGTCCGGAGCTCGGCGTACGAGACGTGGAGACCGGCCCGGCGGGTGACGGTGACGGAGGCGTCCGGGAAGACCGTCACCACGGCGTACGCCGTGTGCTGGTGGTGGGGCGAGTACGTGATGATCGCGAACCGCGCCGGATTGCGGATCGTCCCCGGGTTGGCGGCCGTCGTCACGTGGCCGCCGGCGCTGCCGGTGGTGAGCTCGTAGGTGTGGCCGCCGGTGGCGGTCTCGACGCGACGGGGGCCGAGGAACGCGTAGGAACGCCCGTCCAGGACCGCAACCTGCTGGCAGCCCGCCGCCGCGATCTGCTGACCGAGGAGGTGGTCGTGCAAGAGGACGAAGTCGGGTTGGGTCGCACAGGCCTCGTCGATGGTGTTCGAGATGAACTGCGTGAGGTCGACGTCCGCGTCGCGCAGCACGTCGCCCACGCCGAAGTCTCCGATCAGCGAGACACGCGGGTCGGGAGCGGCGAGCAGGGTCAGACCGCCCACGGTCTGGGTGCGGCCGTCGGCGATGTGCCAGTCGCGGGCCTTGGCGGCCTGCACGATCGCCTCGGTGTCGTGCAGGCCCGGCGCGAAGTAGACGGGGCGCTTCTCGGAGTAGTAGTCGACGGTGTCGATGATGTAGCTCTCCACGGGCTTGCCGGCGAACGTCAGGTCGCCGCTGATGGCGATGAAGTCGGCGTCCACCAGCTTCGCGGCCAGCCCGACCTGGCGAGCCATCCCGTTGACGTCCTCGAAGTCCTCGCCGAACACGAACGTCATGGTGTCGCCGTGCGGCCGCAGGTCCGTGCGGTCGGCCAGGGCCGCCTCGAGGTTGTGGGAGACGGTGTCGTAGAAGGTGTCGCGGGGACGCAGGATCGACAGGAAGGGCAGCACCTGCGCCATCAGGCCGTTGACCTCGGTGCCTTCGAGCGTCGTACCGCTGAAGACCGGGTTGCTGGTCACCACGTGATGGTCGTGGTGGAGGTACGTCGCGAGGCCGGCGGTGTCGAGGAGCAGGACGCCGGCAGTCCCTGCGGCCGCGAGTCCGGCGCGGAGGCGACGGTTGTGGGCATCGACCAGAGCTGCCTGTTCGGGGGAGTACGCCGCCAGCCTGCGCCGTCGCTCGCGGAGGAGCACGACGACCCCTCCCGAGGCGATCGCGCCTGACAGGAAGCCGATCAGGCTCCACCGAATCATGTAGTCCCGCGCGGCTCGTTGGATCCGATGGATCTCCGGCTTCGGGTCGTCCCACAGCGCTTCGAGGTACTGACGCGTCTGCTTGTCGCTGGGGATCAGTCGGTTCCAGTCGGCCGAGATGTCGACCCCGACGTTCTTGCCGAGCAGGCCGACATGCGCGTGTTCGGGCCGGACCAGCGCGCCGCCCTGGATGCGACTGGTGTCCTGGCCGAGCACCGGCTTGACCGACACCGGTGCTCCGGCGATCTCGACGTGTGCCGGCGGTGCGTAGCGGATCGCCACCAGAGCCGCAGCGAAAGGGACACTCACGAACAGCAGCACGACCGCCGCCCGGCCGAGGTGACGGAGGGCGGTCCGCACATTGGCCACGTCTGCGTGCATGCGCGGTGTCAGCTGCATGCGCGGTGAGAGCCTCTTCCGGGTCAGAACCGCCCAGGACGCTCCCGGGCCCTTTCGATGCTATCCACGGTGTCGCGCAGGATCAGGGCGATCCAGATCGCGAGGGTGACCAACCGCCGCGACCGTGAGGAGGAGTCGGGTGGGGCGCCATGATCACGCAGATCCTGGTCTCGTCCGGCAAAGTCGCCGTCGCCCTCGCCGTCGGGGTGGTCGGCGGGGTCGCCGACGGACCTCAGATCAGCCGGTCGGCGGAGGCGATTTCAGTTTGCGCGGACGTCCGCTCAAACGGGCTCGAGTGGCCAAGGGTTGCTGGATCCTCTGTCGTTGACGTGGACAGCGCGTCAGCGACCGGAGGTCCCGTGGGCGGCGAGTATGTCTTTGGGGCACCGCGCGCCATCCACGCCGGTCAGGTGACCGTGACCCGCGGGTCGAGGAACCCGTAGACGATGTCGACGATCAGGTTGGCCACGACGACCAGCACGGCTCCGATCAGCACAGTGGCGCTGATCACGTTGAGAT
>JAICSC010000313.1 GCA_025937085.1 Nocardioides sp. | reverse complement strand
GTCGGCTCCCCCGACACCGGCTGCGAAGGCGGCGACGGTCGCCCGCAACAGGTTGACGTGGACGTCATAGGCGCTGGTCATCGGCCGACTGGTCACCGCGTGCACCCGAGTGTGTGGCTGCGTCACGCCGCAGAGGTGGGCCAGACGTGCCCACAGCACCCGCAGCGCACGCAGCTTCGCGATGCTCGGGAACTGCTCGTCGGTGACGGCGACCCGGAGCTCGACCAGGCCGACGGCCTGCTCGGGCCCGATCCCCGCGCCCTCGAGGGTCCGCAGCACCTGCGCCCCGCGGGCGAGCACCCAGCCCAGCTCCTGCGCGTCGGACGCACCCTGCTCGTGCACCGGCAGCCCGTCCACCACGATGCCCCGCACACCGGCATCCAGGGCGAGGCGGGCGAACGCGACCAGGTCGGAGTCGTCGGTGGCCCCCAGGTTGGAGTCGGGATGGAGCGGTGCGAGGGCGACCAGGGCCTCCGCGTGCCCCGATGTCGGGCCCTCGAGCACGACCGGGGCCAGCTCGAGCAGGACGCCGTCGAGGAACCACGCCAGCTCTTCGGGTGCGACGTGCTCCGCGAGCACCCACAGGCTGGTCGCGCCGCGCTCGAGCTCCGAGACCACGTCGGAGCCCTCGTACGCCCGGACCCGCACGTCCCACGCGCCGACCCGCGTCGGACGCGGCGTCACAGGGATGGTGCCCTGGTGCGGTGTTCCCAGCGGGGGGACCGCGATGCCGTCGTACGTCGTACGGGTGAGCGCGTCCCACACCGCACTGTCCGGGTCGTGGTCGGAAAGCCGCCGCGACTTCCGCAGCACCCCGGCCGCAGCCTTCTCCCAGTCGGCGCGCGACCACGTGTCCTCGGGTGACGCGAGTGCCAACGCACCCTGCTGCGGCTGGAGCTGGTCGGGCTCGTCGAGCCCTCCGGCCACGTCGTCACTCATGCCAGCAAGGTTAGGAGGGGCGTCGGGTGCCAGCCACACCCTGTGAGGTTTCCGACCCGGCCGCCGACGGCGGTTGTCCACAGATCGCGAGCGAGGCCGTTCGGCGGCGCCCTCCGCGACTTCGGCCTCCTGCTGGCCGCCCTCGCCCTCGCCCGCCTCGCCCCGGCGTACCTCTCCCGCTGACTCCCTCCCCCTCCCCTGCACCGGACCCGGTCCCGACGCTCGCGTCGAGGTCGGGTCCGCTGCCGCATGGAGCCGGTCCCCCCGGGTACCGACCAGGCATGTCCACGACGTTCGTCAAGGGAATGAGGGCGAGCGGGAACGGCACGCTGGTCCGCGTCTCCGCCATCGCGGCGATCGGCGGCCTGCTCTTCGGCTACGACACCGGCGTCATCTCCGGGGCGCTGCTGTTCATCAAGTCTGACCTCCACGCGAGCACCTTCGAGCAGCAGGCGATCGTCGCCGTGCTGCTGCTCGGCGCGATGTTCGGGGCTCTCCTGGCCGGCTACCTGGCCGACCGGATCGGACGCAAGTGGACCAAGGTCATCTCCGGATGCGTGTACGTCGTCGGCGCGCTCGGCTGCGCCTTCTCGGTGAGCCCCGATGCTGATCGGGTTCCGGTTCGTGCTCGGGTTCTCCGTCGGGACGGCGTCCTTCGTCGCGCCTCTGTACATCTCCGAGGTCTCGCCCCCGAAGGTCCGGGGCGGCCTGGTCAGCTTCAACCAGCTGGCGATCACCTCCGGCATCCTGCTCGCCTACATCGTCGACTTCGCCCTCAAGGGCGTGCCCGGCGAATGGCGCTGGATGCTCGGCATCGCCGCCATCCCAGGAGCCGCCCTGGCCGTGGGGATGCTGACCGTGCCGCGGACGCCGCGCTGGCTGGTGATGCACGACCGGTGGGACGAGGCACGCGAGGTGCTCGACCAGCTCCGCGAGGGCGACGACGAGGCCGACGTCGACGAGGAGGTCGAGCAGATCGAGGAGGCCAACGAGCGCGAGCGCAACGTCCGGGTCAAGCACCTCCTCTCGGACCGGCTCCGGCCGCTGCTGTGGGTCGGCATCGCGCTGGCGGTGGCACAGCAGTTCGTCGGGGTCAACACGGTCATCTACTACGCCCCGACGATCCTGTCCGACACCGGGCTGGGGAACTCCGCGGCCCTGGCGCAGACCGTCGCGGTCGGTGTCACGAACGTCGTGTTCACGATCGTCGCCGTACTGCTCCTCGACCGCCTCGGACGTCGCGCGCTCCTCTTGACCGGCACCGTCGGGCTCCTGGTCGCGCTCCTGGTGCTCGGGGTCTACTTCTCCTCGTCGACGCTGCAGGGCGACTACGGCTGGGTAGCGCTGGCCGGGCTGCTGCTGTTCATCGCAGCCTTCGCGATCGGTCTGGGGCCGGTCTTCTGGCTGATGATCTCGGAGATCTTCCCGGTCGGGGTCCGGAGCAAGGCGATGGCGGTGTGCACGATCTTCAACTGGGGAGCCAACTTCCTGGTCGCCCAGACCTTCTTGAGCCTCAGCAACGCGATCACCCGGCAGGGCGTGTTCTTCCTCTACGCCGGCCTGGCCGTGCTCTCCATCGCGTTCTTCATCCTGCGCGTGCCCGAGACCAAGGGTCGGGCCCTGGAGGAGATCCAGGAGGAGCTGACCTGACACCCAGGTCGGCCCGACTCTGCTGCTCAGGGTCGATCGGCCGACAGCCCCCAGTAGCGGGCGATCGCCTCGTCGACCAGGGCGGTCACCGGCACGCCGGTCTCCAAGGACCGTGCCCGCAGGCGGGCTGCGACGCGTGGTGTGAGGGTCACCGTGAGGCTCTTCTCGTCCCGGCCGAAGACGCCGAGAGCGATGGTGACCAGGGTGCCGAGCACATCGAGGATCGCGACGATCCCGATGAACCGTACGGTGCCCTCATCGGCATCCACGCCCAGGATCAGACCGCCCACGACCGCGGCGAGAAGCACGGCGAGCGCGACGGTGGACCACAGCAGCATGCCCAGTGAGGTACGGCGCGCGGCCAGGACCGCCAGCAGGCAGACCTGAGCGAGGGTCAGGGCCGCGACCACGGACACGCCGAACAGCCGGCCCACGGTGTCGCCGTCGAACGAGTCCCAGTCCGCCCACAACAGAGTCAGTGCCAGGCCCGACGCGAGGACGTCGGCGAGGGCACCGGCGGCGCCGCACCAGCCGTACCGCGAGCCCCAGGTGGCCAGGTAGCACAGCATCAGCATGCTCGCGCACCCCGCGACGCTCGTGGTGCCCACAGCTCCGCCTGAGTACCCGGGCCCAGGTCCAGCGCGGGTCAGATCTCGCTACGGGAGTCTCGGTCCTTGTCGCGGATGCCGATCTTGTTGCCGAGCCACACCAGGGGGTCGTAGGTGCGATCGACGACGCGCTCCTTCATCGGGATGATCGCGTTGTCGGTGATGTGGATGCCCTCGGGACAGACCTCGGTGCAGCACTTGGTGATGTTGCAGTAGCCGATCCCGGCCTGCTCGCGGGTCACCTTGCGCCGGTCGACGGTGTCGAGCGGGTGCATGTCCAGCTCGGCGTACCGAAGGAAGAACCGGGGGCCCGCGAAGGCGGGCTTGTTGTCGTCATGGTCACGCACGACGTGGCAGGTGTTCTGGCACAGGAAGCACTCGATGCACTTGCGGAACTCCTGGCCGCGCTCGACGTCCTCCTGCATCATCCGGCGCCGGCCGTCGGCGTCACGGGGCGGGAGCTCGAGAGACGGCAGCTCGCGTGCCTTCTCGTAGTTGTACGAGACGTCGGTGACCAGGTCGCGGATCACCGGGAACGTGCGCATCGGGGTGACGGTGATCGTCTCGGTCGGATCGAAGTCCGACAGCCGGGTCATGCACATCAGTCGCGGCCGGCCGTTGACCTCGGCACTGCACGAGCCGCATTTGCCGGCCTTGCAGTTCCAACGGACCGCGAGGTCGCCGGCCTGGGTGGCCTGGACCCGGTGGATCGCGTCCAGCACGACCTCGCCGGTCTCGACCTCCACGTCGTAGTCCTGGAGCTCGCCGCCGCCCTGGTCGCCGCGCCACAGCTTCATCTTGAGCGTGTAACTCATCGGATCAGTGATCTCCCTCGAAGAAGGCGGCCAGCTCGTCCGGCATCACCGGGAGCGGCTGGGTGGCGAGGTCGACGCCGTCACCGGCGGCGTTGAGGGAGAGCGCGATGTTGAGCGTGCCCCACCTGTCGTCGAAGCCCGGGAAGTCGTCGCGGGTATGGCCACCACGCGACTCCTCACGCTCGAGCGCGGCC
>JAICSC010000027.1 GCA_025937085.1 Nocardioides sp. | reverse complement strand
GTCGACGTGTACGTCGCGCCCGAGGGCGAGGTCACCGTTGCCCGGGAGAGACTCGGCACCAACGGTTCATCGAACCCCAGGGTGACCTCGGACGGGGCATGCCTGAGCTCGGCGCCCGGCTCGGGGTCGGACGAGACGAGTACAGCGTGCGCCCACGCCGCTGCGGGCCAGATCAGCACTGCCAGCAACACCAGCCCCACGACGCCGGTCGTCACCGCCGCTGCCACCGGCCGGCGGCGGTGCGCCGCGGCGGGGAGTGACGACATTTGCCAACGCCCTGGTCAGTGCAAGGCGATGCCGATGAGGGCGAGCACCACCATGACGAGCAGCACCACCGTGAACACCGTGGCGTGGTACTGCGACGGGCTGGGCTCGGGGAGTCCGGCCGGGTTGCACTCACGGCACACGGAGTGACCCCACTGGGTGGCCTTGCCACAGCGCACGCACTGGTCGTAGGCACGAGCCATCGGCGGCAGCCTTCGGACGTTCGTCGTCATCGGTCTCCCCAAACCTAGCCGTCGACCGATGCGTCTGCCCCGTGAGCCGGGGGCCCGTGCCCACCGCCGTAGTGGGCCTGCCACTGCCGCTGTACGTCGAGCAGCCAGCCGACGCCGGCGACCACGAACACCACACCTCCGACCGCGAGCACCCATCTCGAGCCGAGGGCGCCGACGACGAGCGGCACCATCGACAAGGCGAAGACCAGCGGCCAGATGGTCGGTCCGACGTGGGGCTCGCCCTCAACCGCGGGTGCCGCCTCGGCCGTCTGGATCGCGGTCGCCCGCTGCAGCGCCTGCGTGAGGTACCCGCCGAACAGGAACGCGCCGCCGGCGGTGGTCAGCATCAGGGTGAGGCCCTGGTACTCGCGGGAGTGGATCCCGTAGAGGACCCCCGCCACGACCAGGAAGGCGCCGAACGCCAGGAAGATGCGACCCAGGAGCTTCATCACTGCACCGCCAGGTCGAGGACGGCGTACAGCACGACCCCGAGAACCACTACGAAGAACCAGTAGATGGCCGCCGCCTGGATCGGGTCGCGCCGCAGTCCGAGCTCGCCGGTGCGCAGCCGCACGAGCAGCAGGCCGAGCAGCACGGCCCCGCCGATGCCGTGCGCCAGCTCGAGCCCGGTCATCACGTAGAACAGCGACTGGTAGATCCCGTCCCCGATCCCGAAGCCGGTCCCGGTCATGCTCACTGCGACCAGCACCGCGAAGACGACCGAGCCGCCGACCGTGACGGCGAGCCAGGGAGCCAGGCCGTGGGGGTAGTCCGGGTGGTGGATGCGGCGTACGCATCGGGTCATCGCCACCCCGCTCAGGAGCAGGACGATCAGCCCGGCGGTCGGCACGCCCAGCGACGGCGCCGGCATCCCTGGCGGTGGCCAGTTCGTCGCCGCCGTGTACGACGTGGCGTAGATGCCGAGGAACGCGGCGAAGAAGACCGCCTCGGAGGCCACGAACAAGGTCATCCCCGTCACCGTGCTGCTGGCGCTGGCGACCGCATGCTGGTCGACCAGCTCGGCGGCCGGGGGACCGGGGGCCACCGGGTTGTCCGCGCTCATGACACCTCCTGCGCAGGGGCGGCGGGAGCCAGCCTCAGGTCACGCGCCGGACGTTCGGAGTGCACCTCGGGCAGGGCGTCGAAGTTGTGCGGCGGTGGCGGCGACGACGTGGCCCACTCGAGGGTGTTTCCCTCCCACGGGTCAGCCGGGGCATCGGCCGGCCGGCGCATCGTGACCACCAGGTTGGCCAGGGCCACCAGCATGCCGACCCCGATCAGGTAGGCGCCCATCGTCTCGATGAAGTTGGTCGTGCCCCAGCCGGTGTTGCTGTCGTACGACGCGATCCGGCGCGGCATCCCGTCGAGGCCCAGGAAGTGCATCGGGAAGAACGTCACGTTGAAGCCGACGTAAACCATCCAGAAGTGCCAGTAGCCGAGCTTGCGGTTGAGGGTCCGGCCGGTCATCTTGGGGAACCAGTAGTACATCGCCGCGAAGACCGCGAACATGCTGCCGCCGAAGAGCACGTAGTGGATGTGCGCGACCACGAAGTAGGTGTCGTGGATCGCGTAGTCGGCGGCCACCGCCGACATCCACACCCCGTCGATGCCGCCGACGACGAACAGGGAGATGAAGCCGAGCGCGAAGAGCATGGCCGGCTCGAACCGGATGCGGCCTCTCCAGAGGGTGAAGAGCCAGTTGAAGAAGAGCACCCCGGTGGGCACCGAGATCAGCTCGGTCGTGACCGAGAAGAAGGGGTCGTCGACCAGGCCGGTGGTGTACATGTGGTGGCCCCAGACGGTGAACGACAGCGCCATCACCAGCATCAGCGCGAGGATGACCCCGCGGTAGCCGTACAGGGGCTTGCCACTGAACACCGGCACGATCTCCGAGGTGATCCCCCAAGCGCCCATGATCAGCATGTACACCTCTGGGTGCCCGAAGAACCAGAACGTGTTCAGGTAGTTCGCGACCGACCCGCCATGTGCCGGGTCGAAGAACACCGTGCCGAGGTGGCGGTCCGTGAACAGCATCACCAGGGCCGCCGTCAGCGACGGCACCGCGAGCACGACGAGGATCGACGTGCTCAACGTGGCCCAGGTGAAGATCGGGACGCGGGCCATGGTCATCCCGGGTGCGCGCAGTCGCAGCACGGTGACGATGAAGTTGATCGCGCCCAGCAGAGAGCTGGTCCCGACGATCGCCAGGCCCAGGATCCACAGGTCCTCACCCGTGCCCTCCTGCAGCGCGAGCGGGACGTAGTTGGTCCAGCCCGCGGCGGCCGCCCCGCCGTGGGTGAGGAACCCGGCCACGAGGGTGAGTCCCCCGACGGGGAGCAGCCAGAAGGACAGTGCGTTCACCCGGGGGAACGCCATGTCCAGGGCACCGATCTGGAGCGGCACGAAGTAGTTGCCGAAGCCCGAGAAGAGCGGCAGCACCACCAGGAAGATCATGATCGTGCCGTGCATCGTGAACACCTCGTTGTAGGTGCTCGTCGACAGGAACGTGTTGTCCGCCTTCATCAGCTGCGTCCGCATCATCATCGCCAGCGCACCGCCGACCGCGAAGAACGCGAACGAGTTGAACAGGTACATGATCCCGATCTTCTTGTGGTCGGTCGTCGTCAACCACGACAGGATCCGCTCCGGCCGGGGAGCCACCTGTGGGGTCTTCAGATCGGTGACCGTCATCCGCTCCTCCTCACTTCGAACCCACGACCAGGGTTCCCGACATGGCGGGACCGTGGACGTCGCACTGGAAGTAGTACTTCCCGGGCTTGAGCGCCGGCAGCGTGAACGTCTTCGTCGACACGCCGGTCACCTTCCCCGTGTGGAAGAACTCGTGCTTGAGCTTGGCGTTCGTCCAGACCCCGAAGTCGTGGGCGATGCCCGCGTCCTTGTTGTCGATGGTGATCGTGAAGGGCTTGTTCGCCTCGATGGCGATGCACTTCTGGTCCCAGTGGATGTTGTGCGCGGTGAGCGTGACCGACGAGCCCGTCGGCGTGCAGGTGCCCTTGGGCGCGTTCGCCTTCTTCTCCTGGGCCACCCAGGCGGCGAAGTCGGAGGCGGACACCACCTTGAGGTCGAACTTCATCTTGGAGTGCCAGAGTCCGCAGTACTGCGCGCACTGGGAGTGGTATGTCCCGATCTTGGTCGGGGTGAAGGAGAACACGTTGGGGTGCCCCGGGACGGCGTTCTTCATGTAGAGCAGGTCGGGGACGTAGAACTCGTGGATCACGTCGTTCGACTTCAACGTGATGCGTGCCGTCTGGTTGACCGGGAGCTCCATGACCATCGGGCTCTTCAGGGTGACGCCGGTGACGGTGAAGGCGTCCTTGGGGTAGGTCGCGGACCACTCCCACTGGAACCCGGTCACGGTCACGTCGAGGTCGGGGTGGGAGTCGACGTGGTCGACCGCCGACAGGGTGTGCTCCCCGAACCCGAGCAGGACCACCACGATCACCAGCGGCCCGGCGAAGAATGCGAAGAGGGCGCGGTTGTTCCCGTAGTCCTGGACCGGCACGGACTCGTCGCCCTTCCGTTTCCGGAAGGCGATCACGCTGACGACCAGCATGCCCTCGACAAAGAGGAACACCGGGAGGGCCAGCCACAAGATGATGTAGAAGAGGTCGTGGGTGTCGGTGGACTTCTGCGAGATCCCGGACTTCACGCACCCGGAGGTGAGCAGCGGCAGTCCCACGACCAGACCGAGCCGGGCCAGTCGCCGCGGGAGCACTGTCGACGTTTTCCACGTCGCCGACGTTGCTCCGTGCGACGGACTGACCCCGCTTCGAGAGCGCACCGACATCACTTCGCGGTGAACTCGGTGATCATGCCGATGGCGACGTGCGGTGGTCCGGAGCCGCCGCCGGCCTTGCCGGTCTGCCAGCACGTCGCGACGTAGTTCCCCGGCGGCAGGTCCATCTTCACGACCGTGCTGCTCGCAGTGTCGAGCGGGTCACCGCTGTCGGCGACGTGGATCCAGTCGTCCTCGGCGTCCGGACCCTTCTTCTTGGCGTCCTTGATGACGTCCTGGACGGTCTTCCCGCCGGTCAGCTTCAGCACCACGAACTCGTGCTGGATCGCGAACGACTCCTTGTTGGTGAAGGACACCATGATCGGGGTGTTCGCCGGCACCGTCTTCGGCATCCCGTGGTAGGTGAAGTTCTTGACGAACACGGGGTAGGCCACGGGGGCGGCGCCGGACGGGGCCGTGGCTGACGTCGACGCCGTGAACGGCGCGATCATGCCGATCGTGACGTGCGGTGGTCCGGAGCCGCCGCCGGCCTTGCCGGTCTGCCAGCAGGTCGCGACGTAGTTCCCCGGCGGCAGGTCCATCGGGATGGTGACGCTGCTGCCGGTGTCGATGTCGCCGCTGTCGGCGACGTGGACCCAGTCGTCCTCGGCGTCCGGGCCCTTCTTCTTGGCGTCCTTGATCACGTCCTGGGCGGTCTTCCCGCCGGTCAGCTTCAGCACCACGAACTCGTGGGTGATCGCGAAGGACTCCTTGTTGGTGAAGGTGATCAGGAAGGGGGAGTTCGCGGGCACGGTCTTCGGCACGCCGTGGTAGGTGAAGTTCTTGACGTAGGTGTCGTAGTTCGGCAGCGGTGCCGTGGAGCTAGCGGTCGCCGAGGTGGACGCCGTGAACGGGGCGATCATGCCGATCGCGACGTGCGGTGGTCCGGAGCCGCCGCCGGCCTTGCCGGTCTGCCAGCAGGTCGCGACGTAGTTCCCGGGCGCCAGGTCCATCGTCACCACCGTGCTCGCATCGGTGTCGAGCGGGTCGCCGCTGTCGGCGACGTGGACCCAGTCGTCCTCGGCGTCCGGACCCTTCTTCTTGGCGTCCTTGATCACGTCCTGGGCGGTCTTCCCGCCGGTCAGCTTCAGCACCACGAACTCGTGCTGGATCGCGAACGACTCCTTGTTGGTGAAGGAGACCATGATCGGGGTGTTCGCCGGCACGGTCTTGGGCATGCCGTGGTAGGTGAAGTTCTTGACGAACACGTCGTACGTCGGCACGCCGCTGCCTGTGGTCGTGGCCGGGCTGGCGCTGGTCGAGGTGGACGGGGTCGTCGCGGATGACGATCCGCCACTCTGCGGAGTCGAGCTGGCGCTCTTGCTGCAGCCCGCGACGAAGAGCGCCAGTGCGAAGCAGACGAGGACGGGGACGAGGCGGGCGGCGGGACGTCGTACCGCGAGTTCCCGGTGCCGAGTGGACGATCCAGAGGTCACCATGCCGGGTTCCTTTCATCCTGCCCGGCCAGATCACACGGAGCGTCGGCCGGTGGTCGCCCGAGCGCCGCCTCCATCTCTAGACCTTCGATGGCTCCATGTGGACCGCGAGGGCCCGAACATGAACGTTGTGTAACCCGGCTGCTGCGCGACCATGACGGGCGTGTCACCCGGAGGGGTGAGCCCCGCGCGCTGTGCCACGGTGGCCGAGCCGTGTCTCGACGCGGGACTCGATGAAGGGGGTGGGAGGTGACGCTCTGGGGGGTCCTGTCCGCGTGGTCCTTCGACCCGGTTCCCACCGCTGGCGTCGTCGTCGTCGGTGCGTTGTACGCCGCGGCCTGGCGTCGGGTGCCGGCCAGAGGTGCCAACGTGCCCGGAGGGTCCAGAGGGCCCAGAAGGCCCAGAAGGCACGGTGGCCGCCGCGTCGTTCCGGTCAGCCGGGCGTGCTGCTTCGCGGGCGGGCTCCTCGCCCTGGTGGTGGCCGTGGACGGCCCTCCGGACGTCTTCGCGGAGTCGTCGTTCTCGATGCACATGGTCCAGCACGTGCTGCTCCAGCTGGTGGCTGCGCCACTGCTCCTGCTCGGCGGTCCGGTGTCGGTACTGCTGCGCGCCGACCTGCCCTGGCTTCCGCGCCGCGTGCTCGTGCGGATCCTCCGCAGCCGGATCGTCGCGCTGGTGACGCACCCGGTCGTGGCGTTCGGTGCCTTCACGGTCGTGCTCGTCGTTTCCCACCTGACACCGCTCTACGAGCTGGCCCTCGAGCACGAGCCGGTGCACCAGGTCGAGCACCTGGCATACCTGGTCACGGCCCTCCTGTTCTGGTGGCCGGCGATCGGCGTCGATCCCGCACCGCACCGGATCGGTCACCTCTACCGGCTGCTCTACCTCATGGTCTCGATGCCGGTGACGGCGTTCCTCGGCCTGGCGATCGCCGACGCGGGCCGGGTGCTGTACTCGACGTACGCCCAGCCGACCCCGTGGGGCGCCACCGGCCTGGCCGACCAACAGGCCGCCGGCACCCTGATGTGGGTTGCCGGGATGTTCACCACGGTGCCGGCCGTCGGCGTCGTGCTCATGCGATGGCTCGACGACGAGTCGCGCCGCGAGGCTCGCGCCCCAGGATCCGCGATGCGCCGGCACCCGGCGGGTGCGGGATGACCGTCGTACGCCAGGCCCGCTCTCGCGGCGTGCCCACGCGGGGCCGCGCCGTCCGTGCGTACGTCGCGCTGACCAAGCCCCGGATCATCGAGCTGCTGCTGGTCACGACCGTCCCGGCCATGGTGCTGGCCGAGCGGGGCGTCCCGTCGCTGACGTTGGTGCTGACGACACTGGTCGGTGGAACTCTCGCCGCGGCCAGTGCCAACACGCTCAACTGCTACTTCGACCGTGACATCGACGCCCAGATGCACCGGACGCGGCGGCGCCCACTGGCCGCCACGGACCCGGAGTACGTGGTCAGCCCGCAGCGTTCCCTGGTCTTCGCGGTGATCCTGGCAGCCGTCGACACGGTGCTGCTCGGTTTCGCCGTCAACTGGTTGGCCGCCGCACTCGCCGACGCCGCCATCGTGTTCTACATCGTGGTCTACACGCTGGGCCTGAAACGGCGTACGTCGTCCAACATCGTCATCGGCGGGGCGGCCGGCTGCTTCCCGGCCCTGGTCGGGTGGGCGGCGGTCACCGGGCGCGTCGGGCTGCCGGCCCTCCTCCTCGCCGCGGTGGTCTTCGTCTGGACGCCGCCGCACTTCTGGGCGCTGGCGATGCGCTACCGGGACGACTACGCCCGCGCCGGCGTCCCGATGCTGCCCGTGGTCGCCGGTCCCGACGTCGTGACGCGCAAGATCCTCACCTACGCCTGCGCGACGGTCGCTGTCTCCCTCACCCTGAGCCCCTACGCGGGTCCGGTGTACGCCGTCTGCGCGGCCGGGCTGGGTGCCTGGCTGTTGTCGAGTGCCTGGCGGCTCCGGGCCGAGGTGACCAGCGGTCGTCCCCCTCGGCCGATGGATCTCTTCCACGTCAGCAACAGCTACCTCGCCCTGCTGTTCGTCGCTGTCGTCGTCGGGGTGCTGCTCCGGCCCTGACTGCTCCGACCTTGACCGCTCAGTGGATCGGGCAGGTCTCACTTCACGGGGACGGGACGCGGTGACCGGTCAGCCAGCCGACCGCCTGGAGCACGTCTCCGGGGGTCCAGGCCGCGTCATCGGGTCGGTCGAGGTGCCGGTGGCCGGAGGGGCTGAGGAACGACCGCATGCGACCGGGCACCGCGGACCGGGCGGCGACGTGCGCATGTCCGGTGAGCAGGAAGCGCCAGTGTCCCTGTGGGTCCAGGACGAGCACCGCGTCGTCGTGCTCGATGTCGTAGGTCAACCGGCGGCCGGTCAGCCAGTCGTGCGGGGGAGGCTTGTCCTGGGGCACGCGGTGGAAGTAGACGCCGAAGAACTTCCACAGCCGCGCGATCTGGGTCGGCGAGCCGGTGAGGAGCGACCAGTTGGGCAGGGCGTGGTCGGGGTCGTACAGCTTGCGGTAGGCGGCGAGATGGTGGTCATCGTCGCGGCGCGGGTCCACGGTGATCGTCAGGAACTCCACGTCGCCGGTGAGCCCGGCCGCGTCGGTGGCGCGTGCGGCTGCGGTGACGTTTGCGGTGTCGAGTGGACAGTCCTCGCTGCACAGGGTCATCGAGTCCGAGATCACCACGGTCTTGCCGCGGAAGGACGCGAGTGTCATCCGGTGGCCCGAGGCGTCGTGCAGCGGCAACGAGGCGACGGCGGCGGGGACCGGACGGTCCAGCGCGGTGCCGACCCCGGGCGCGGGCGGGGCGGGGTCGGCCTTCGACCCGCAGCCCGCGAGCGCCAGCGCAACGGCCAGGGCGACGGCGCATCGGAGCAGCGGCACCCTCATGACTCCATGGTGACGGACCGCGGAAGGGGCTCTCAGGTCGGGCCCATCACGTCGAGTGGGTCGAGGCCGAGGGAGCGGAGCACGGTGCGGGCGGCGTTGCGGCCGGGGCGCCCGGAGACGGATCCGCCGGGGTGGGTGGTGGCGCCGGTGACGAAGAGGCCGGGGATGCCGGTGTCGTAGCGCGGCCAGCCCGCGACCACCCGGCCGTCGAGCCAGAACTCGCCGCCGTGGCAGGAACCGCCCAGGTTGTGCGGGTTGTGGCCGGCGACGTCGACCGGCGACTCGGTGCGCATCGACAGGATGTCGCCGGCGTCGAGACCCGCACACCGCTCGGCGACCAGCGACACCAGCCGCTCGCCGTACCGCTCCTTGACGTCGGTCCAGGAACGGCCGTCGGCCAGGTCGTACGGCGCGAGCGTGAGGATCTTGAACGTCGCGCCGGCGGGCGCTCGCCCGGGGTCGGCGAAGGTCTGGTTCACCACGAGCAGCCAGGGGTCGTCGGTCTCGAGCTCGCCCGCATTGTGCCGATCGACGTGCCGGGTCATCCCCTCGACGGTCCCGTAGCCCGCGGCGGTGGACGCGACGCCGGCCGACCCGAAGGACAGGTCCGACCGCAGCGCCGCGTGGACCGCCAGCACCGAGAGGCCCGGCCGCCAGGCGTCCCGGGCGGTCACCAGGTCGGCGGGCGGCTGTGCCCCGGTCAGCATGGCGGGCAACTGTGCCAGGTGTCCGCCCGACACCAGTGCCCGGCCGACCTCCACACGTCGTCCGTCCGTCGTCCGCACCGCCCGCGTCCCGGAGCCGTCGACCTCCACCTCGGAGACGGGCGCCGAGCACACCACGCGGCCGCCGTGGTCCTCGATCAGCCGGGCCAGCGCATCGGGGAGTGCCTGGCTCCCTCCGACGGGAGTGGTCCAGCCGAAGTCCACCCGCCCTGAGGACAACGACGACGGCAGGAACCCGGTGCCGGGCCGGCGCGGGTCCTGGATGGTCGCCATCGCCATCCAGAGCACGAACGACCGCACGACGGGATGCTCGAAGGTCTCGTGCACGACGTCCCAGGCGCTGCGTTCGCGGAGCCGGAGGTACTGGCCGGTGATACCGTCGCGCGGCTGCGGGAGGTTCGAGCTCCAACGTCCGTGCGCCGCCGCGAGTCCGCCGCGCCAGGTCTCGATCATCGAGCGGAACGCCGTGGCGTCGTGCTCGGACCAGCGGGCGAGCTCGGCGCACGTCGCGTCGACGTCTGGGTGCATGACCAGCACGTCACCGTCGGCCTGGGGCAGGACGACCGCGGGGTCGGTGACGAGGTAGCGCAGGCCGTAGTCGGCGAGGAGGCCGAGCTCGTCGTCGCGCACCAGCGGGTTGCTCTGGATCAGCACGTGCGCGCTGCTGCACGAGTCGTGCGCGAAGCCGGGCAGGGTCAGCTCCTCGGTCCGGGTGTTCCCGCCGACGGTCGGGCCCGCCTCCAGCACGAGGACCTCGAGCCCGGCCTTCGCCAGGTACGCCGCACAGACCAGCGAGTTGTGGCCGGCGCCGACCACCACGACCTCGGCGCGCTCCGGCCACTCGTTCCGGGGAAGCTCGCTCTCGCTCATGCACCCTCCTGGCCGCAGGCTGGCAGATCACCACAACCGTTTGCAAGCGCGGCCCCGGAACCACCGCACACCATCCGTCACGCACGGCACGCTCCGGCAACGATTTCCCCCACGACGCTTGACACGTGTGGTGGCAGTCACAAGACTGACGACGCCGCAATCGATTGCGGCCCCATCGAGGAGGAAGCATGTCCCACGTCTCGATCCGCCACGGCTGGAAGACCCGCTGGAAAGTCATGGCCCTCGTCGGAGTGATGTCCTTGGGGCTGGCCGCGTGCGGCAACTCGAGCAGCAGCGGGGGCAGCGGCGGCAGCGGCGGGGACCTGACGATCGGCGCGTCCCTCCCCCTGACGGGTGACTTCTCGGAGCCGGGCTCGGCTGCCAAACAGGGGTACCAGGTCTGGCAGACCCTGATCAACGCAAACGGCGGGCTGCTCGGCAAGAAGGTCAAGCTGGTCATCAAGGACGACGCGTCCAACCAGAACACCATCGTCACCGACTACAACGCACTGGTCAGCCAGGACAAGGTCGACCTGCTGCTCGGCACCTTCTCCTCGCTGCTGAACCTTCCCGCGTCATCGGTGGCGGAGAAGAACCGGATGTTGTACGTCGAGCCCGCGGGCGGTTCGCCGGACATGTTCAACCGCGGCTACAAGTACCTCTTCTTCGCCCAACAGGCCACGGCCGACAAGCAGGGCCTGGTGTTCGCGGACTGGGTGAAGAACCTGCCGGCCGACCAGCGGCCGAAGACCGCGGCGTACCCGACCCTCGACGACCCGTTCGCAGCTCCGAACGTCGACGGCATCCGCCAGGTCCTCGAGGCCGCCGGCATCAAGACCGTATACAAGACGACCTACGCGATCGACACCAAGAACTACGACAGCATCGTCGCCGCCATGAAGTCCGCCAACCCGGACCTGGTCGTCCACGGCGCGACGTTCGAGGACGGCGTCGGTCTGACCCGCGCGATGCTGAAGTCCGGCTGGACACCCAAGATGTTCTACGAGACCAGCACCCCGTCCTTCGCCGACCAGTACGTCAAGGCGATCGGTGAGCCGAACACCGAGGGCGTGATGTACGCCGTGAGCTACTCACCCGAGGCCGCCACCCCGGGCAACAAGGAGTTCGTGGCGCAGTACAAGAAGATGTTCGGCACCGCGATCCCGCCCGAGGACGCCGCCGACGCCTACGCTGCTGCTCAGGTCATGCAGGCGGCGGTGGAGGGGGTGGGCAGCATCGACGACCAGCTCAAGCTGGCGGACTGGCTCCGTGCGCACCCGGTCGACACGATCCTCGGGAAGCTGTCGTGGGACGACACCGGCGCTCCGCAGAGCCAGTTCCTGATCGGCCAGTGGCAGAAGGGCGTCGCCCAGGTCGTCCTCCCGCCGGAGGTCGCCACCGCCAAGCCTGAGGTCGGCTGGCACCCGGGATCGTGACCGAGCTCGCCCAGACCGTCGTCCTCAGCCTGCTGGTCGGAGGTATCTACGCCCTGGTCGCCAGTGGCCTCACCCTGATCTTCGGGGTGATGCGCGTGATCAACATCGCGCACGGTGCCTTCCTGATCCTCGGCGCGTTCATCGCCTACACCTTGTGGAGCCAGCTCGGGCTGGATCCCTTGGTGGGGGTGGTGATCACCACGCCGATCGTCTTCGGGCTCGGCTGGCTGATCTACCGCCTGCTGGTCCGGCCGATCCGGAACGCGCCGATGTCGTCGACCGTGCTGCTGACGTTCGGCCTGGCACTGGTGGTCGAGGGCGTGATGGGCGAGATCTGGGGCAACGACTCGACGGCGATCCGCCCGTCGTACGTCGACCAGTCCTTCCACATCGGGGGTGTCTTCCTTCCCAAGGCCCAGGTGTACGGCGGGCTGCTCGCGGTCGTCGTCCTGCTTGCGCTGTGGGCGATCCTCACCAAGACCTGGCTGGGCCGGGCGATCCGGGCCGCGGCCGCCAACCCGGCGTCGGCCGAGCTGGTCGGGATCAAGGTGACCTCCGTGGCGGCGGTCGTCTTCGGGCTGGGGCTGGCTGCCGCCGGCGCGGGCGGTGCGATCACGGGCGTCCTCTACTCGTTCCTGCCCGGCTCCCACTACCTGTGGATCGCCCGCCTGCTGGCGATCGTGGTGCTCGGCGGCCTCGGCAGCCTCGAGGGTGCCGTGCTCTCGGCGCTGATCTTCGGCATCGCCGAGACCGTGACCGCGGTGTACATCTCTCCGGCCTGGGCGACCGCGGTCCCCTACGCGATCGTGTTCTTCGTCCTGCTGATCCGTCCGCAGGGCCTGCTCGGCACGCGCCTGCGTGACGACGTGGTGGCCGCATGAGCAGAGCCGCGGAGCCCGCTCCGCCGGAGCCGCCGGCGTACGACCTGATCTGGGTCGGTCGCGGCATCGCGCTGGTCGCCGCCGTCCTGCTGGTGCTCTACCCGATCCTCAGCGACGACCTCTACTACCAGAACATGATCATCTTCTCGCTGGTCTTCGCGATCGCGGCCAGCGGGCTCAGCATCATCACCGGCCTGGCCGGCTACGTCTCGCTCGGCCAGGGCGCGTTCATCGGCCTCGGCGGCTACACGGTCGGTGTCCTGGCCACCCGCCACCCGGACACCAACGTCTGGCTGTGGATGCCTCTGGCCGGTGTGACCGCCGGGCTGGTCGCGCTGATCCTCGGCTTCGTCGCGCTGCGGGCGCGCGGGCCGTCGTTCGTGATCATCACCGTCGCGTTCCTGTTCCTGGTGCAGGTGATCGCGATCAACTTGCCCTCGCTCACCGGTGGCACCGCGGGACTCAGCCTGCCGATCCCGACGTGGGACCCCGACATCGCGAACTGGCCCTTCTACTACACCCTCGTCGGGATCCTGGCGCTGCAGCTGCTGCTGACCTGGTGGATCCGGCGTACCAAGCTCGGCACCGGCCTGGTCGCGATCCGCGAGGACGAGACCAAGGCCGCCACGATCGGCATCAACCTGCCGGTCGAGAAGATGATCGCGTTCGTCGCCAGCTCGGTGCTGGTCGGCGTCGCCGGCGGCGTCTACGGGTACTACCTGACGTTCATCGACCCGCGCGGGATGTTCAACATCCTGCTCAGCGTGGAGACGATGCTGGCGCTCCTGGTCGGCGGCAAGGCCACGCTGTGGGGGCCGGTGCTGGGTGCCTTCATCGTCGAGCCGCTCAACGAGATCGCCAACAACGATCTCGGGGGCGGCAACACCAAGCTGCTGATCTTCGGCGGCCTGCTCGTGCTGATCGTGCTCTTCCTGCCGCAGGGAGTGCTGCCCGCGATCGAGTCGTTGCTGAGCTGGTCGCGGACCCGTGGGAAGGCCGGACTCGTCGGAGCCCGCATCGGCACCGCCGGATCCCTGGCCTCGCTCACGGGTCGGTTGTCCCTGGTCGAACGCGATCCGGCCGTCGAACGACCGCCGTTGCTGGAAGTCACGGACCTGCGCAAGGCGTTCGGCGGGCTCAAGGCCGTCGACGGCGCGTCTCTCGTCGTACCGGAGGGCTCGATCACCGGGCTGATCGGGCCCAACGGCTCGGGCAAGACCACCCTGTTCAACCTGATCGACCGCACCATCCACGCCGACGGTGGCGAGATCCGGCTAGCGGGCGAGCGGATCGACGGGCTGTCGTCCTGGGCCCGCGCCCACCGCGGACTGGGTCGCACCTACCAGATCACCCGCCTGTTCCGTGAGATGACGGTGCTGGAGAACGTCGTGGCCGCGCAGCGGTCGTTCTCCTGGGGCCAGCTCGGCCGGATCGCGGTGAGCGGCCCGGAGGCCAGGGCGGCCGAGGAGCTCCTCGAGTACGTCGGGATGCGGGCCTTCCGCGACCAGAAGGCGAGCGCGCTCTCCTACGGCCAGCAGAAGCTGGTCGAGCTGGCGCAGGTGCTGATGCTCGACCCGAGGCTGATCCTGCTCGACGAGCCGGCCGGCGGCATCAACCCGGTGCTGATCGGCCGGATGTCGGAGATGATCCGGGAGCTGAACTCGTACGGGAAGACGTTCCTGATCGTGGAGCACAACATGCCGTTCGTGCTGGGCCTGTGCGACCCGGTGCACGTGCTCGGCCGCGGCCGGACGATGGCCAGCGGCACCCCCGCGGAGATCCAGCAGGACCCTGCCGTGGTCGACGCCTACCTCGGCGACGACTTCGTGCTCGAGGCGGCCGACGTCGCCGACGAGCCGCAGGAGGCGACGAAGTGAACGAACACCTGCTCCGGCTGTCCGGCGTCGTCTCGGGGTACGGCGGCGGAGACGTCCTGCAGGGCGTGGACATCGGCGTACAGCAGGGATCGGTCGCCTGCATCGTCGGTCCGAACGGCGCCGGGAAGTCCACGGTCCTGAAGACGATCAGCGGGCTGCTGACTCCGCGGCTCGGCGAGATCCACCTCGGCGGTGAGCGCATCGACCGCCGCTCGGCCGCCGACATCCTGGGCCGCGGCGTCTCGCAGGTGCCTCAGGCGGACGCGCTCTTCCCCCACATGACCGTGCGCGAGAACGTCCTGCTCGGCGCCTACATCATCCGGCGCCAGCGGGCCGTGGTGAAGGAACGCTACGACCAGGTCGCGGAGCTGTTCCCGATCATCGCCGAGCGCAGCCACCAGCACGCCGGCAACCTGTCCGGCGGCCAGCGGCGGATGGTGGAGTTCGCGCGGTCGCTGATGCTCGACCCGGTGCTGCTGCTCCTCGACGAGCCGTCGCTCGGGCTGGATCCCAAGGCGCTCCGCGCGCTGTACGACTCGGTGATGGTGCTCAAGCAGAGCGGCAAGACGATCCTGGTCGTCGAGCAGAACGTCCGCTTCGGGATGCGGCTCGCCACCCACGGCATCGTGATGGAGAGCGGCAAGGTCGTCACCCAGCGCGATGCCGCCTCGATCCTCGACGACCCGCAGCTCGCCGCGATGTACTTCGGCGGACAGGCGCGGGCGCGAACCGGCTAAGTCGAGGTCATGGTTCGGCCGGATGCGGGGTGAGGGTCAACATGGCTGAGCATGGTCAGTGGCGACAGCTGGCTTCCGACTATGAGGGGTCGCGCGTCGTGGGTCTCGACGTCACCGACGAGTTCCTGCCGGTACCGGAGGATGCGGACGTCCGGTTTCAGCACCACGACCTGTCGAGGCTGGCCGACTTCATCAGTGATGAGCCTCCGGGCCGGAGACTCAGGACGTCATACGAGGTGAGGGCTATGGGTCACGCCCCGTATGACGTCCCCGACGTGGGCGCCACCACCAGCTGGGTGCGCTCTTGGGCGAGGCGGACCGGCAGCTCGGTCTCGATCTCCTCCAGGATCTGCGTCGGTGGGGTGCGCTGCAGTGCTTCGGGGAGGAACTCGACGACGACGCGGCTCTCCGCCACGCTGGAGCGGGCCAGGGGCATCATCTGGGCCAGGGTTCGGTCGAAGGGACACTGGTCGGGGGCCAGGCCGTGCAGAGCCCGGACCGCGGCGACGACCGACGGCCACGCCCGTCGAAGGGCTGTCGCGTCGAGGTCACTCGCGGGAACGCCCGGCACCGCTCGGGTGACCAGAGCGGCACCTGAGTCGGTGTCGCGCCCGTCCAGCACCCGAGGACTCGGGATGTCGGTCTGGCTGAACCAGACGCTGCGGTCGCGCTCGGCCGCCAGCTCCGCCACCCACTCGGGAGAGACGACCTTGGCGTACCGCTGCTCGCCACAGTCATAGAAGACCGACGCACCCGACCCTCCACCTGCGACGGGTTCCCACGCACCGGAACCCGTCGGGAGCAACTCGGCGAGAATGGAGGAACGGATCGGCACTCCTCCATGATGGCGGGCCCATTCGGGTTCCGCCGATGTGGGAGCGGCGACGGCGGCGCCCGACCGTGGCCTACGGTGGACGGGAGTCCGCGCGGCCCAAGGAGGAGAGCCGGTGCTCTACCTGCTGGAACCCTCGCTCACCGTGCTCTGCAATCGCGACTCCGGCTCAACCCGGACACTTGATCACGCACGCGCCAACCCGCAGGTCGACCTCGCCCGTCTGCGGTGGGAGGTCGTCCCTGAGCCGGCCAACCGGGAGCACCTCCTCAAGCTCGCGCTGATCTGTGGCACGCCGTGCAGCCGCGGGATCGTCATGGACGGTGCATTGGTCGGCATCCTCGATCGTGGCCGCCCGCACACGCGCGAGTATCGGAAGTCCGAACCCACGCACGCGCGCACCCCCGCGCATCAGCAAGCCGTCGACGCATGGCTGGGGACCCCGCCGCGCGTGGTCCTGGAGCGCCAAGGAGTGGCTGATCGGAACGCCGCCCAGCACGCCGACGACCAGCAGAAGGCCACGGCGCAAGCCGCCAGGTTGCTTGCCGAGCCGACCAGTCAGGCCCTGCTTCGACACTGGATCAGCCTCGGTGGCCCCAAGCCGGCCTGACCTCCACGGCCCCGGCCACAACGCGCCCCGACCGACCCACGACCTCGTTACGCTGCCCTCTCGACCCCTAACATTGTGGCCTGCCCTTGAACAGGAGTCGCACAACGTGCACCAGGTATCAGACACATGGACGTAGTGCGCGTTCAGCGGTGGATCGCTTCGGCCCTGGTCATGACCGTGGCCTTCCTCTTCGCCGGCGGGGTCGCCATTGCCAGTGCAACGTCTGAACAGCCCGGCGCGCGGCCCGGGCTCCTGACCATGTCAACCGTCGTCGGGCTCGTGGCCTTGATCGGGGTACGCCTGATCAACGCGAAGCCCGTCCTCACTCCGTGGCTGGTCCTGGGGGCGCTACCAGCGGTGTTCGGGTGGTTCGTGACCCGCTAGAAGGGGGCTGTTCGTCCGCATCGAGCCCCGGCGTCACGGCGCCCGCGGACCTCGCTAACGAGGCCATGTGGCACCAGATGCAGGGGACGGCGAAGCGGTCCCGGAGGCGGTGGAACGGGCCGAAGACAGGAGCGGGGTCGTGATCTGACCCCATTACGCCGGCTTGCCGGCGTCGCCCTCCGCGCGGGCCCGAGACTCCAGGACGGCCAGGTCGCGCTCGGCGTACCGGCGGTGGTGCCACTCCTCGTTGACCACGATCCCCAGTACTTCCGAGACCTCGTAGCTGTCCGGCGGCGGCCAGCCCTCGCCCTCGACCGGCGTCGTGGTCTCGGTCAGCCGCTCGTCGGTCAGGGCGGCGAGCACGCGGCGTACCGTCGTCTGCCGGTCGGCTCGCAGCTCCAGCACCTCGTCGAGCGAGGGCCGCACCTGTTTCTCGTAGGGCCACGCGAGGTCGCGCAAGGTGTCGAACGGGAGGTCCAGCGGGGACCAGGGGTCGCGGTTGCCCAGGTAGACCCGGTTCACCCAGGCGTCGGTGGCGTAGCAGAGGTGGCGCAGGGTCTCGGTGAACGACCACTCCTCGTCGACCCGCTCGTGCAGCAGGTCGGGGTCGAGCGAGCGGGCGCGCTCGACGGTGGCTGCCCAACGACCCTCGAGGATCTGCCACGCCTCCCGGAAGCCGTCAGCGTCCTGAGGCTTCATCCTCGCGTAGTCGGGGTCCTGCCGGGCCATCTCGGCCTCGACCAGCGGGGCGATGTCGACGCCGTTGACCACGACGTTCTGCAGCTCGCCGTCGATCTCGACGTCCTGCAGCTCGACCCCGCGCATTCGTACGTCGCGGAGATCGGCGTGCCTGACATCCGCGCCCGCGACGTTGATCCAGGTGAAGCGCGCGTCGCGCAGCCGAGTGCGTTCGTACGTCGTACCGCTGAGATCCTGAAGTTGGTCGACCATGAGGCGACAGTAGAACGCCTTCCGGACGCTTCTCGTCCGGAGGAGGTACGCCGGTCAGCCCTCTGGGCGACGACGAGCGACCGGGTGCGGTCCTAGCCTCCCGTCATGGACGCGGAGCGGGAGTTCCTGGAGTGGTTCGACACCACGTGGCGCGAGGCCGAGGTGGCCGTGCACAACGGTGACGCCAGCCTGCGTGATGAGGTGACCTGGTCGAAGCGGGAGCCGGTCACGCTGTTCGGCGCGGGCTGGAACGCCTCGAACGCCGAGGAGGCCCGGGCGGTCTTCCGCAAGCTCGAGGAACGGTTCTCCGACGCGGTCCAGAGCGACATCTCGCTGGTCGCGCACGGCGTCAGCGGCGACCTGGCCTACACCGTCCACCGTGAGCACACGACCACCGTCGTCCACGGCGAGCAGCGCCAGTACGTCCTGCGCGTCACCCAGGTCTACCGGCGTGAGGACGGGACCTGGCGGGTCATCCACCGTCATGGCGACGACGAGGCCTCGATCCAGGCGCCGTAGATTCTGGGCATGGGCCTCGTCCACTACACCGCCACCCTCGCGCCGACCAAGCAAGAGCTCGCCGAGGCATGGCTGCCCTCGCGCCCCTGGGCTCCCGACGGGCCGATCGAGAAGGTCGCGGAGTACCGCTTCGACGACCCCGCAGGCGAGGTCGGAGTCGAGACGATCCTGTGGCGGGCCGCGGACGGCACGCTGCTGCAGGTGCCGTTCAGCTACCGCGGGTCACCTCTCGAGGGCGCCGACTCCCACCTCGTGGGAACGACCGAGCACAGCGTCCTCGGGAAGCGATGGGTGTACGACGGCTGCGGGGACCCGGTCTGGGCCGAGACCCTGACGACCGCGATCCTCACCGGAGGCACCCAGGCGCAGATGGTGATCGAGCGCGACGGTGAGCTGGTCGACGTACCGGCGCGGATGCAGGTGCGTGGCTCGGGTGCGGCCGGCGCCGAGGTGCCCGCCGTCTGGTCGGTCTCGTCGGTCGACGACGACGGCCCCATCACGACGGTGAAGGTCGGTCCGGTGACGATCGCAATAGCGCGTGTGGTCGGCAGGCCGGTCTCCGGGTACGCCACCTTGACCGGTGTGATCGGCGACCAGGACCTCGGGGTACTGGCGGCGGTGCGCTGACCAGGCTGACCTGGCAGATCAGGCTGACCCGGCCTTCGCCGGGTCTGCGAAGAGGACGGCGTCCAGGTACGCCGTGTCGGTGAACTCGCGGACGTCGGTGATCCGGTCGTCTGCCACCTCGAAGATGGCCAGGTAGCGGTTGTCGTAGTCACGGCCCGCCGCGGTGCGCGCACGCACCCGCCATTCGAGGACGGCAGCTCGGTCGTCGGCGGTCCGGCTGAGCCACTCGAACGACTGGGTCCCGGCCTCGAACAGGCCTCCGCCGACCTTGACCAGGAAGTCGTCCACGATGCTGTCGCGCCCGCGCCACGGCCCGGCGATCGGGAGGTCGCCGTGCAGCGTCCAGACGGCGTCCTCGGCGAACGACGCGCGGATCGCGTCGAGGTCGCCGGCCAGCAGTGCTTCGAGATAGCGGTCCAGCACCTGGAGGGGTGTCATCGCATTCCCTTTCCTTGTCTTCGTGCGGTCTTCGTGCGGT
>JAICSC010000370.1 GCA_025937085.1 Nocardioides sp. | reverse complement strand
CGGCCGTCGCGGTCCAGCGCATGCGCGACGGTCAGATCGAGTCGCTGCACATCCCGATCAACCCGCTCGACGTCCTTGCTCAGCACGTCGTCGCCGCGCTGGCACTGGACGAATGGTCAGCCGATGACCTCTTCGACCTGGTACGCCGCTCCGCGTCGTACACCGGCCTGCCGCGCAGCGCCTTCGACGCCACCCTGGACCTGCTCAGCGGCCGCTACCCGAGCGACGAGTTCGCCGAGCTCCGCCCTCGCATCGTCTGGGACCGGGTCACCGGCCGGCTCACCGGCCGCCCGGGCGCCCAGCGGCTGGCCGTCACCAGCGGGGGCACCATCCCCGACCGTGGCCTGTTCGGGGTCTTCCTCGTGGGTGCCAGCAACGAGCAGAGCGGGCCCGGGCGGCGCGTGGGCGAGCTCGACGAGGAGATGGTCTACGAGTCGCGCGTCGGAGACGTCTTCGCCCTCGGCGCGACAAGCTGGCGGATCGAGGACATCACCCACGACCGCGTCCTGGTGACCCCGGCCCCGGGCGTCCCCGGCCGGCTCCCCTTCTGGAAGGGCGACGCGCTGGGCCGTCCCGCGGAGCTCGGCGAGGCCATCGGCGCCTTCACCCGCGACCTCGGCTCGGCGAAGCGGGAGGTGGCGGTCGCGTCCGCGACCGAGCGCGGCCTCGACCCGTGGGCGGCCGACAACCTGGTCGGCTACGTCCACGAGCAGGTCGAGGCCACCGGGGTCCTGCCCAGCGACCGGACGCTCGTCGTCGAGCGGTTCCGCGACGAGCTGGGCGACTGGCGGCTGGTGGTCCACTCGCCGTACGGCACGCCCGTCCACGCACCCTGGGCGCTGGCGATCAACGCACGCCTGCGCGAGAGGTACGGCGTCGCCAACTCGGGGAGCCAGGCGATCGCCTCGGACGACGGCATCGTGATCCGCATCCCCGACACCGACGACGACCCGCCCACCGGAGAGGTGATCGCCTTCGAGCCGGACGAGATCGACGACCTGGTGACCCAGGAGGTCGGCGGGTCCGCGCTGTTCGCCTCGCGCTTCCGCGAGTGTGCGGCCCGGGCCCTGCTGCTCCCCCGTCGCCACCCCGGGCGCCGGTCGCCGCTGTGGCAGCAGCGTCAGCGCAGCGCGGCCCTGCTCGAGGTGGCGGCCAAGTACCCGTCGTTCCCGATCGTGCTCGAGGCGGTGCGCGAGTGCCTGCAGGACGTCTACGACCTGCCCGCGCTGGTCGGCCTGATGCGGCGCGTCCGGAGCCGCGAGGTCGGCATCCACGACGTCGACACCCACCAGCCGTCGCCGTACGCGCGAAGCCTGCTGTTCGGCTACGTCGCGCAGTTCGTCTACGAGGGCGACTCCCCCATCGCCGAGCGGCGCGCCGCCGCGCTGGCCCTCGACCAGGGCCTGCTCGCCGAGCTGCTGGGGCGGGCCGAGCTCCGCGAGCTGCTCGACCCGGAGGTGCTCGCCGAGGTCGAGGCGATGTTGCAGCGCGCCGACCCCGAACGCCGGGTTCGGGACGCCGAGGGCGTCGCCGACCTGCTCCGCTGGCTCGGCCCGCTCACGGCGGACGAGGTCGCCGACCGCAGCGTCGAGGGCGGTGATGTGACCGACTGGCTGACGTCGCTGGCCGACGCGCGACGCGTCGTCGTGGTCCGGATGGCGGCCGAGGAGCGGTGGGCCACGATCGAGGACGTCGGCCGGCTGCGCGACGGTCTCGGGGTCCCGGTGCCACCCGGCGTCCCTGATGCCTTCACCGAGGCCGTCGACGATCCGCTGGCCGACCTGGTCGGCCGCTACGCCCGCACCCACGGCCCGTTCACGGTCTCCGACGTATCGGCGCGACTCGGGTTGGGTGCCGCGGTCGTGCGGCAGACCCTGCAGAGGCTCGCGGCGCAGGGCCGGGTGCTCGAGGGTGAGTTCCGGCCTGCCGGCTCCGGTGCCGAGTGGTGCGACGCCGAGGTCCTCCGCCTCCTGCGCCGCCGTTCCCTGGCTCGTCTCCGGCGTGAGGTCGAGCCGGTCGAGCCTGCCGCACTCGGACGGTTCCTGCTCGCCTGGCAACACGTCGACCGCCCTCGTCGCGGCCCGCGCGGGGTCGACGGACTGCTGCAGGTCGTCGACCAGCTCGCGGGGTACGCCGCACCGGCCTCCGCGTGGGAGTCACTGATCCTGCCGAGCCGGGTCGCGGACTACGAGCCCGCGCTCCTCGACGAGCTGACCGCATCCGGGGAGGTGACCTGGGTCGGACACGCCAGCCTCCCCGGCACCGACGGGTGGGTCTCGTTGCACCTCGGCGACCAGGCGCCACTCACGCTGCCGGTCCCCGAGGCCCAGCCGGAGGGCGATCTCCATCGCGCGGTGCTGGAGGCGCTCGCCCCCGGCGGGGCCTGGTTCTTCCGACAGCTGCAGAGCGCCACCCGCGCGAGGGACCGCGAGCTCGCCGAGGCGCTCTGGGACCTGGTCTGGGCCGGCCGGGTCACCAACGACACGTTCGCGCCGCTGCGCGCGCTGACCGCATCCGGCGCCGGCACCCACCGCACCCGTCGCACCACACCGCGGGCCCGTCCGACCCGGCTCGGCATCCGTCCCGCGCCGCCCACCACGACTGGCCGGTGGGCGATCCTGCCCGAGGTCGACCTCGACCCGACCCGCCGTGCCCACACCTCGGCGGAGCGGATGCTCGAACGGTACGGCGTGGTCACCCGGGGCTCGGTGATGTCCGAGCGGACCGCCGGCGGCTTCGCCGCCGTCTACAAGGTGCTGTCGGCGCTCGAGGAGTCCGGGCGCTGCCGACGGGGCTACTTCGTGGAGGGGCTCGGTGCGGCTCAGTTCGGGACCTCCGGAGCCGTCGACCGGTTGCGCACGTTCACCGACCTCGCCGGCACGGAGGAGAAACCGGTCGCTGTGACGCTGGCCGCGACCGACCCGGCGAACCCCTTCGGCGCCGCGCTCCCCTGGCCCGAGCGCGAGAGCTCCGGCGGCCACCGGCCGGGCCGCAAGGCCGG
>JAICSC010000342.1 GCA_025937085.1 Nocardioides sp. | reverse complement strand
CGTCCTCGACGAAGACGTCGACGTCGTACGGCGACGAGCGGGTGCCCGTGACCGTGCCGCTGAGGGTGACACCTCCGGGCTCCTGGCCCACGTGGAGGCTGAGCACGTGACCGGACTCCGCGTAGACGCGACCCCGGCGGATCGTCTCCCGGTCGAAGGACTCGCTCAGCACCGGCTCCGGCACCTGGACGTGGATCATCGATCGGCTTTCACGCGCTGGTGGGAGTGACCCGGAGCCGGGGTCGCCACCAGGCTCCCGTCGAGCAGCTCGTAGCGGTGCCCGTCATCGGGCACGGCCGCCAGATCCGCGACCGTCAGCGGTCGCGACCGCGGCAGCATGGTCACAGTCTTCATCGTGCCTCAATCACCCTCGTTCTTCGGGACCTGGTTCGGGACTCGTGTGCCTTCATCCGGGAGTCGTCCCGGCCTTCGGACGGGCGTGGCCTCGATGATGCCCGTGATCGCCGACACCGGGCCGACGCTGTCCACAGGACCCGTCGCAAGCGCCTTCGTCGGTCGAGCCCGGACGCCGTCGGTCGAGCTTGTCGAGCACCCCCCACCCGCTGGTCGGGGCTGAGTCAGCTCAATGCGTCGAGCTTCCCTCGCAGGACGTCGCGCTCCCGCTCGCCGGGGCACAGACGTACGGCCGCCTCCAGCTCGGCGCGGGCCTCGTCGGTGCGGTCGAGCCGGGTGAGCAGCTCCCCGCGGACTCCGGGCAACAGGTGCGAGCCCTTGAGGTCACCCGCCTCCACCAGCGCGTCGACCAGTGGCAGCGCAGCGGCCGGGCCGCGTGCCATCGAGACCGCGACGGCGCGGTTGAGCTCGACGATCGGGGACGGGGCGAGGGAGTTCAGGGCGTCGTACAGCAGGACGATCCGGTCCCAGTCGGTCTCCTCGACCGACGCTGCGACCGCGTGGCACTCGGCGATGGAGGCCTGGAGCCCGTACGCCCCCAGCCCGCGACCGATCCGGCCGGCCTCCGCGAGGGCCGCGCGGCCACGACGGATCGCCGACCGGTCCCACCGTCGACGGTCCTGGTCCTCCAACAGAACCGGGGTCCCGTCGTCGCGCACCCGCGCCGGGAAGCGGGCGGCGGTGAGCTCGAGGAGGGCGAGCAGTCCCTGCGTCTCTGGCTCCGTCGGCATCAGCCGTGCCAGCACCCGGGCCTGACGGATCGCCTCGCGGGCGAGGTCGGTGCGGATCCACTCGCCGCCCGAGGTGGCGCTCGAGCCCTCCGTGAAGATCAGGTAGATGACGCTCAGCACCGCGCTGAGCCGCTCCCGGCGCTCGTCCGACGGCGGCACCTCGAACGCCACCTTGGCCGCCGCGAGCGTCTTCTTGGCGCGGGTGATCCGGGCCTGCACGGTCGCCGTCGGAGTCACGAACGCCCGCGCGATCTCGTCGCTGGTCAGGCCGCCGAGCACGCGCAGGGTGAGCGCCACGCTGGCCTCGCGCGAGAGCACCGGATGGCAGGAGATGAAGACGAGGGCGAGGACGTCGTCGTCGATCCGCTCGGGGTCGTAGAGCACGTCGTCCTCCGCTCCTCTGTCCGGTCCTCTGCCTGGTGGCGCCCCCGAGCTGGCCTCTCCCGGGTCCAGCTCGGACGCCATGGCGGCGTACCGCTCGTCGAGGGCGGACCGCCGCCGGAACGCGTCGATCGCGCGACGCCGGCCGACGGTCATCAGCCACGCGGCCGGGTTGCGGGGTACGCCGTCGCGTGGCCACGAGACCAGCGCCTCGGCCAGCGCCTCCTGGGCAAGGTCCTCGGCCATCGCGAAGTCGCCGGTGTAGCGGGCGAGCGCGCCGACGATCCGCGCCGACTCGATCCGCCACACGGTCGCGACCGCCTGGCGACTCGCGGTGGAGTCGCCGGACGGTGCGGCCGGTTCGTCGAGGTGGCTCACAGCTGGCCGGTCGACTCCCGCCAGGCCCGCTCCCTCTGGATGTACTCGTTGTCCTGCGGGAACTCGTCGATGCTCGCCACGCGCCGGATCTCGACCTTCGAGCCCGGCCCGGCCAACGGGGCACGCGTGGCCCATTCGGCAGCCTCCTCCTGGGAGGCGACGTCGAGGATCCAGAAGCCGGTGAACAGCTCCTTGGTCTCGCCGTACGGCCCGTCGGTCACCACCGGCGGCTGTTGCGAGTAGTCGACGACGACGCCCTCGGACGACGCGTCGAGCCCCTCGGCTGCGACCAGTACGCCGGCCTTGATCAGCTCGTCGTTGTACTTGCCCATCGTGGTGATGATCTCGTTGAAGTCGACGTCCTTGTACGCCTCCCACGTCTCGTCGGTGGCCCGCATGATCAGCATGTACTTCATGACTCACTCCTCGGTTCCGGGTCCCTCTGGACCCTCTCATCCGTAGGTCGAACGGCGGAACGCACGATCGACAGGTCGGTCAGCGACGCCCCGCCAGGCACCGCGCGACGACCGGCACGATCACGGCGGCCGCCAGCAGGTGCGCGACGATCAGCGTGAGCTTGGTCGCCCCGCTGGCGCCGGCCGAGACCAGCGGCGCACCGAGCGAGACGAAGGTCAGCACGGCAGCGGTCACGACGTAGGTGTACGCCGGCCGCCGGGCGCGCAGGTTGATGAGCACCGCGAGTGCGGTGCCGAGCACCATGCACATCGCGATCGACGTGGCGCAGGCCCCACCCGGGAGGCGCATCGTGTCGCTGGGGTCGCCGAACGGGTCGCCGAGCCTCAGGTCGACGCCGGTGGCCGGCACGACGGCGACCCACGCCTCGGTGAGGACGCCGGCCGCGACGGTCGCGCCCAGATTGACCAGCAGCAGCCGTCCGAGCGGCGCCCTGGCAGCGGTCGTCGATCGTACGGTGTTCGTTCGTGCGGTGTTTGTTCGTGCGGTGTTTATTCGTGCGGTGTTCGTTCCTGCCGTGTTCGATCGCGTGGTGGTGTGAGTGGACAGGGTCGCGGTCATCTCGAGCTCCTCGGTCGTCCGCACCGCCTCTCGATGCGTCACCCCCAGGTCGAACGGCCGGGCCTCCGGATCGACGTCGACTTGGAGTTCGTCACGTACCTGGCGAAGACTTCGTGCCTCCTGGACCGTAGATTCCCAGCACCAACGTCCAGCACTGACAACCAACACCGCCAACCAGGGGGAGATCACCATGCGCGTGAACGTCGTCATCGGGTCCATGACCCTCGGGCTCACTGCGACCCTCCTCGCCGCCTGTGGCGGCGGAGGCGGCAGCTCGAGCTCCTCCGGCAGCTACTGCGACGAGCTGAAGTCGGACAAGGCCTACTTCGAGAGCCTCAGCGGGAGCAACGCCGACGTGAGCAAGCTCGACACGGTGTTCGCGAAGGTGCACACCCTCGCCGACAAGGCGCCCGACAACGTCTCCGCCGACTGGAAGACCCTCGACAACGCCATCACGACCCTGGAGAACGCCCTCAAGGCCGCCGGCATCAAGCCCAGCGACCTGGCGGCCATGCAGAACGGCCAGGTGCCCAAGGGAGTCGACCTGCAGAAGCTCCAGGCCCTCGCCCCGAAGCTCCAGGCACTGAGCAGCAGCGACGTCAGCGCGGCTGCGGACAAGATCGCGGCCGACGCCAAGAAGTCCTGCGGAGTCGATCTGACCACGAGCTGACTGAACGCAAGCTGAACTCGAGCGGGCCCCGCCACTCTGCTGAGCGACGGGGCCCTCCTACG